>CAJOQM010000015.1 GCA_905236845.1 uncultured Lachnospiraceae bacterium
ATTGCGATTTGTTTTATACGGATTTTGCACGAGATTGCGATTTGTTTTGCAAGGATATGTCACAAGATTACGATTTGTTTTGCAGGGATATGTCACGAGATTTCGATTTGTTTATCTCTCGTCCTGTCGTCGTCGTGAACAACAAGGCCTAAGGCCTTTGCGTTTACTGCAAGCTCAAGACGGTTTTTGTAGCCGGTCTTATTTAGGATATTCTGGATATGGCGCTGCAGTAATTTACCTCGCTGTAAAACGCATATCCTCCCTTAATCTTAAATCCCGACAGTTTTTGATCGGGCTTTGGATAAACCGGCTATTCCAAAGATGCTTTAAGATCATCTGCGGAAACTTCTATCCCTTCAGCTGCCTGAAAGACAGCATAATACGGACTGTCTGTGTTGTGAAAGTAATTCTCCAACACATGAAGAAAACCGGCAAGCAAAAAGAAGCCGATGAATATAAACGTATTCCGGTTTTGCCTTTTTATATCCATAATGCGCTTTCCATAATCTGATGCCGGATATCTGTTTCTACTCCAATATCCTCTCTATCTGATGATGAACCTGTTTTTTCCAGAAAATCCGTGCGCTCCGGCTCGAGATTGTATTTTTCATGGAGCTTTAAGGGCTCATCCTTTAATTTCCAAAGAATCTCCTTTACCCTGTCCGTGGCAAAATATACGGCAGGAGGGATAAAATCATTGCCGATCTTGTGCCCCATCTCCTGTATATAAGGAGAATCTATTTCCTGCATATCACTGGCCATAGCCCGGGCAAGCATGGACATATTGTGGTCAAATACAGGGGCAAATCCGAGCGGTTTAAACGTCTCATTATCCACTATAAATCCAAAATTCCCAAAATGCCTGTCAGGATTCATGATAACTGCATCGAGTACTATCATATCCCTAAAATCCTCCGAAAACCCGTAGGGCTCAAGGAATTTGTCAATATCTTCGAATTCGTATTTTTCATTTCCATCTAAATATTTGTATATGGGTACAAAGCCCTCGTTTTCCGATGTAAACATTTTGCAGCGGGATACCAGGCTTCCCTTGAATTTTACCAGATCATACCCCACATAAGACCTGCAGATTGCAGACGAATACTGGGTAGCGTAGTATTCGGAATACGCTTCCTTTCCCGCATTGGCAAAGCCGGAGCTGCTCTTTTTGTACAGATATACGCTATCATCTTCCCTGACCCAGCATTTTTCAAAGGAACCCTCCGAGGTGAATTCAGGAGAGGTAGTAGAAAGCTTAAGTCCCTTTAGCCTCTTTTCAAAGGCGGTCTTTGAGACCACATCCGTAAATTCATTATCATAGAGATTCATCCTCTCCCAGGTAAGATCCGAATCCGCAGGACGCACCCACAGGGAATCATTCAGACTCAGGGCATGAGTCATATCAATAAATCCCTGTATATTATCCAGCTGCCATTCCTTAATCCACTGCTTCAGGTGCTCTTTATGTTTGGCATAGTTACGGGAATCAAGCCACGCAGCAATACTGGTAAAAAGCGGAGGAAACCCTTCATCTCCCACATATCTCTCTATTTCAGCAGTTGAGTACTATCCCATCGCATCATTATGCGAAACCTCAAACAGCATAAGCTTTCTGTTTTTGTTCATTAAATAATATTCAGACATATCCAACCTCCGTTAAATCAAGAATTTAACTGCTTATCTTAATCATGCCAGAGTCAGCCTATTTCTTCACACCCTTCGTATCTCTGTGGGCGTGGTGCAGGCGGTTAAGCACCACCTCATGTCCTTTAAACATTATACTATCTGCGTCCGTGCTGTCAATTACATATATATTCGTAACCTCATCACCCGGAGAAAGCTTAATGCCCCGAACTCCCACGGCAGCCTTTTTCTTCATGGGGAATTCCGTAAGTTCTACGCGCAGGAACATACCCCGTTTTGTCTGGTAGACTATGCTGCGATCGTCAGTAACCTCGGCTACAGCCATCAGCGTCTCGCCTTCATTTAGCTTCGTCGCAGCGGTAGTCCTCTTTGCAACGTCAAATTCATCTCCCTCTGTAATCTTTGTCATACCGGAGGATGAGGCAAATACCAGCTTCTTATCCTTTAGACCCATAATAGAATTTATGTAAACTATATCCCCCTTGGAGCTGTCGTAATTGGACACATTATCAAGGGGCGTTCCCTTGTCCCGGAATTTGCCGTGGGGAAGATCTAATACTTTAATGGTATGCAGATTTCCAAGGGTTGTAAAAAGACATATTTTTCCTGTATTCATGCAGGGAATGACATACTTAAACTCTTCATCTATAGTCTTTTTATTCTTCTCGTAGGCATTTACATCTATGGTCTTTCCATAGCCAAAGCGGTCCATGATAAATACGACTTCTTTTTCCTCTATCTTCTTTTCGACTACTACCGCCTCGGCGACGTTGTCTATAACGGTTTTTCTCGGAGAAGAATATTCCTTTACATATCCGTCAAGCTCCTTAATAATCCTGCGGGTCATTGCCTTGTAGTCATTAAGGAGATTCTCGTATTCAGCTATATTTTTTAACGTGGCCTCGTGCTCCTTCATAAGAGCCTCTATCTCGAGTCCTATAAGCTTTGAAAGACGCATATCAAGGATAGCCTGGGCCTGCCTGTCCGTAAAGGAAAGCTGCATGGCGTCCTTCTTTGACTGCTCGGACTTAAAGGTGACATTTGACACATCTCCCGATGTAAGGCACGCCTTTGCGTCCTTTACATTCTTTGACCCCCGGAGAATCTCGATAATAAGGTCAATGCAGTCAACAGCCTTTATCAAGCCCTCCTGAATCTCCCTCTTTTCTCTTTCCTTATTAAGCAAAGTGCGGTATTTGCGCCCAAAGAGCTCATATTGGAAATCAGCGCAATAGGCAAGGACCTGCTTAAGGCTTAGCGTCTCGGGACGGCCGTCTGCTACGGCAAGCATATTTACGCCAAAGGTATCCTCAAGACGTGTCTTCTTATAAAGAAGATTGCAAAGAGCCTCGGTATCTGCGCCTTTCTTTACCTCTATAACTATGCGGATGCCGTCCTTTGAAGACTGGTTTGAGATATCCGTAATTTCCGGTGCCTTTCGGCTTTCAACGAGAGCATATACATCGTTTTGGAATTTGCCGATGCCGGCTCCTATCATGGTATAGGGAATCTCGGAGATAACGATATATTCCTTGCCGCCCTTGCCCTTTTCAATATCAACCTTGCCCCGGACCTTTATCTTGCCCATGCCGGTCTCGTATATATTAAGGAGATCATCCTTATTGGTAACGATGCCGCCTGTGGGGAAGTCAGGTCCCGGGATATATTCCATAAGCTCTGCCACGGTAATATCCGGATTCTTAAGATACGCCTTAAGGCCCTCTATGACCTCGGAGAAATTATGGGGAGGGATGCTTGTCGCCATACCTACGGCGATACCCTCCGCTCCGTTTATAAGGAGGTTCGGAACCCGGACAGGGAGCACCTGCGGCTCCGTCTCCGTCTCGTCAAAATTCGGCACGAAATCAACGGTATTCTTGTCTATATCCGCAAGATATGCATCCTGGGTCACCTTTTCAAGGCGCGCCTCGGTATAACGCATGGCAGCGGCTCCGTCACCCTCGATAGAGCCGAAATTGCCGTGACCGTCTACCAGGGGCAGCCCCTTCTTAAAGCCCTGGCTCATAACGACCAGCGCCTCATAGATAGAGCTGTCGCCGTGAGGATGGTACTTACCCATGGTATCACCGACTATACGGGCGCTCTTTCGGTATGGTCTGTCATAGCGTATGCCCAGCTCATACATATCATAGAGCGTCCGGCGCTGGACAGGCTTCAAGCCGTCCCGCACATCCGGAAGGGCACGGGATACTATTACGCTCATGGCATAGTCCACATAGGACTTTTGCATTATTTCGGAATATTCCGCTTCTATTATCTCTTCTGTATTTTCCACCTGTGGCATTATGCGTCTACCTCCGCTTCATTTGCATGTTCATGGATAAAATCACGCCTCGGGGGAACATCCGTCCCCATAAGGAGCGCCGTCACATCAGACGCCATACGGGCATCCTCTATTTCTACTCTCTTCATCTTGCGGCGCATGGGGTCAAGGGTGGTCTCCCAGAGCTGATCTGCGCTCATCTCTCCCAGACCCTTATACCGCTGCAGCGTAAAAGAGCCCTTGTGGGTGGCGCGGTATTTTTCAAGCGCCCTGTCGTCATAAAGATATTCCTCCTTGCCCTTTGCAGGCTGGGTCTTGTAGAGAGGAGGCATAGCCAGATATACATGTCCCTCATATATAAGCTCCGGCATAAAGCGATAGAACAAGGTCAATAGCAATGTTGAAATATGGGCGCCGTCCACGTCCGCATCCGCCATGATCACAATCTTGTCGTAGCGAAGCTTTGTTATATCAAAGTCATTGCCGTATCCCTCGGAAAAGCCGCATCCAAAAGCGTTTATCATGGTCTTTATCTCGGCGTTCTGGAGGACTTTGTCTATGGAGGCTTTTTCTACATTAAGAATCTTGCCCCGGATAGGCAATATCGCCTGGTACTTGCGGTTACGGGCCATCTTGGCAGATCCCCCCGCAGAATCTCCCTCCACGATAAATATCTCGCATTTTGAGGCGTCACGGCTCTCACAATTCGCCAATTTACCGTTTGAATCAAATGAGAATTTCTGCTTTGTAAGAAGATTTGTCTTTGCTCTCTCCTCAGTCTTTCTGATCTTTGCCGCCTTTTCCGCACAGGCGATAACATTTTTCAGAGTCTCTAAATTCTTGTCAAAATAAAGCTGGATCTCGTCTCCCGTCACCTTGGACGCAGCCCGGGATGCATCCTGATTATCGAGCTTCGTCTTTGTTTGACCTTCAAATCTGGGGTCGGGATGCTTTATGGATACAACAGCAGTCATACCGTTTCGCACATCGGCTCCCGTAAAATTCGCATCCTTATCCTTTAATATGCCAAGCTCACGGGCATAGCTGTTTATGACCGTGGTAAATATAGTCTTAAAGCCTGTAATATGCGCACCGCCCTCTGCGTTATAGATATTATTGCAAAATCCCAGAATATTCTCATGGAAATCATTGGTATACTGGAAGGCGCATTCTACCTCTATGCCTTCGCTCTCCCCGGAAAATGTGATCACATCACAGATGGTCTCCGAAGATTTGTTAAGCTCCTTTACGAAAGCACAAAGTCCCTCGGGCTCCGAATAATCCGCTATAACCGGCTCTTCGGGGCGCCTGTCCTCAAAGTGGATAGTAAGCTTGGGATTAAGATACGCCGTCTCGTGCATACGGCTCATTATCTCTTCTTCCTTAAAATCCGTGCGCTCAAATATCTCGGGATCCGGGTGAAAATTAATCTTTGTACCCGTAAGACGGCTGCGACCTACTATGGGAAGCATGCCTTTATCGAGAGGAAGGGTGGCTATGCCCTTCTCATAATGATCGTGATATGTATTGCCCCCTCGGCTTATATAAACATCCATATGCGTAGACAGGGCGTTTACTACTGATGAACCTACGCCGTGAAGACCTCCGCTCGTCTTATATACGGAGTCGTCAAACTTGCCTCCCGCATGCAGCGTCGTAAATACGACTCTTGCCGCAGGAAGACCGCTCTTGTGCATATCTACGGGAATCCCCCGGCCGTTATCTTCGACAGTGCAGGACCCGTCTTTTTCCAATATAACAGAAATCTTCGAGCAGTATCCCGCCAGATGCTCATCCACAGCATTATCCACAATCTCGTAAATAAGGTGGTTTAAGCCCTTGCGGGTAACCGATCCTATATACATGCCCGGGCGCTTTCTGACCGCCTCCAAGCCCTCAAGGACCGTGATTTTATCTGCTCCGTAATTATCTGCTGGTGCCATTTTCTCCCCTCGCATTCCTTTAATAATACATGGTGTAGTGCTTTTTAATTTCACGCAACGCTAGATATTGTATCATAGAAGAAGAGAAAATGCAACAGGCGGGCGAACATTTGTTTTTATTTACGAAACAATTCTGTCTCTGCCTTTTTCCTTTGCCTCATAGAGCATATCATCCGCCAGCATAACGACAGACTCTACGGTTCTGTTGTATTTTGCGGCAGCGACTCCGAAGCTCATGGTCACGCTGATCTTCTGTCCGTCATAATCCCAGGTGGATTTCTTTATCTCTTCCCGGCACTTTTCAAGGATTTCGGCAGATTCTTCCAGCGTGGTTTCCTTAAAAGCAAAAAGGAATTCTTCGCCGCCCCAGCGCGCCACAAGGCATTTAGGCGGAACATTCTTGCGGAGAATCTCTGCGGTATTACGCAGCACCACATCTCCCGCATCATGCCCGTAAGTATCGTTTACTTTCTTAAAGAAGTCTATATCTCCTATAGCTATGCAATAATCAGACTTCACACCGGCTTCTTCATGCATCTTTTCCAGATAAATATTGGCATAGCGCCTGTTATTGATCCGGGTAAGCACATCATAATCTATATAAACCTTAAGAGCATCCTGCATTTTCACACCGCTTCTTGCAAGGGATGAAAGCTCGTCGTCGCCGTTCATATATGTGGCGTTCATGTGGGTATCAAATTTCCCTTCGGATACGCTTTCCATAAAGTTTTTTACCGCCAAAATCTTGTTTACGATACCCTGGGAAAAATACACACTGATAAATCCCAATACAATAGTGGCAAAAAAGCACACAGCATAAAGAGGGAAAACAACACCGTTTACCCTGCCGTTTATATCCTCGGCAGAGTGATAGATGGCATACATAGCGTATGTAGTACCGTCATCATAGGTAATCGGACGAAAATACGCAAAGCACTTTATCCCGTCTACCGTCACGTCGGAATAGAACTTCGTCTGTCCTCCTTCGATAACCTCTGTCCTTACAATAACCGGCGCCTCCGAAAGCACATAGCGGCTGCCGGCATCATCGGTATACGAAGTAAGAACACTGGCTTTCCCCAGATATACCGTAAATTCATTGTCAAAAGCCACCTTAAGAGAATCCAGAAGCTCCGTCTGGGTCGTTATGTCATATTCTCCCTTATAGAGCTTGTAGTCGTCGTCAGAAATGATCTCCCAGGAATAATCCCCGGGATAGAGGGCATCCATCCTGCGCTCAAGATAATCGCACTGGTCGCTCATCTCATCTTCAACCATAGACACCATAGCCAGCCTTGCGTTGTGCGCACCCACAAAGCCTATGACAGCAGCGATGATAATAAGGGGAATCACCGTATACATCAGCATCTTTCCCCGAAGGCTCTTAAAAAAATTAGTCGAAGGTTTCTTGTTTTCGTTATCCATAATTATCACCAAAATTTTTTATAATAATACGTTAAGCTTCTTATCTGCCACCCTGAATCCGGCCTTATCCGTTACTCCGCAGTATTCTCCGTCGGCATGAACCACCATAGGCTTATCCAGCTTTATCTCCAGGGTCTTTGCATTAAACAAATGAAACTGCCTCAAGCCTCCATGCTTTGCCTTTAAGAGCACAGGAAAACGCACAAGGGCACCAAAGCGGCTTACATTCCCCACGGTGCATACAGAAAGCAGACCGTCGAAGGCGTCTGCATCCGGCGACATGGGGACGCCGCCCCCTTCCCAGGGGTGATTCATGGCTGCAGTAAATATCATTTTCTTTATATGTACGGTCTTTTTATCAGTTTCATTACCGGATTCCCCGGATTCTTCCGCCTCTTCGCTTTCAATATACCGCAAAGCCCCGTCAGATACCGGCATGGTAAAAAGACTCTTTACCGTAAGGAGACTGTAGGTCATAGAGCCAAGACCTGCTTTATTAAGTATCTTTTTTAGATTTGAAGTCAAAGCCTGCCTGCACACATCTGCATCAAGACCTATTCCGGCGCTCACAGCAAAAAGTCGGGACTTCCCATCCCCCGTCTTTACCTCTCCTAAATCCATGGGCCTTATTTCTATGCTTTTTGAAAGACGAATCAGCCGTTCTTTGGCATCTTCTTTTATATTAAGCCCCCTTGCAAGGTCGTTTCCGGAGCCTGTGGGGATGTAGCCAAAAAGTGTGTTTTCAAAATCAGCAATGCCATTAATAATTTCATTTACAGTGCCGTCTCCTCCCATGACAAACAGCCTCTTTTCACCCGGGTCTTTGGTAATACTTTTTGCCAATTTTCCGGCATGTCCGGCATATTCTGTAGTATGCAGGCAATAGCTTATACCTTCTTCATTTAACGCATTTTGCACCTGCCCGGAAATCTTCTTTCCCTGACCCGTGCGGGAGGTTTCATTTAATATTATATGTATCACGGAATAATGTCCTTTTGGGCAAGAATTAAAACACCATTAGATAACTTTCGTGCAACTATTCCTGCATTTTTTAATCTTCCACCAGTTCCTCAAGAGTTCTGAAAAGTATATCCGGCTCCACAGGCTTTGAAAGATGGGCGTTCAGCCCCGCCTGCATACTCTTTTGCACATCCTCATCAAAAGCATTTGCCGTAAGAGCGATGATAGGAATGGTGGCGGCATCCGCCCTATCCATAGCCCTTATCCTCTGGGTCGCTTTCAAACCGTCCATATGAGGCATGCGCATATCCATAAGAATAGCTGCATAATAGCCCTCCGGCTTTGATTCAAACATCTCAAGTGCTATCTCACCATCCGACGCATGATCTGCATGAATATTTCTCATTTCCAGCACACTTATCATTATCTGGGCGTTTATATCCATATCTTCCGCCACCAAAATTCGAAGACCCGATAGGTTATGGGGCGCTTCATCAGATTTACCTGCGCCCTCCTCACCTTTCCTTTCGGATGAGGTCTTATCAAGCGTTGCATCCGTTCCGTCTGCATCTTCATCCGCATCTGCCAGAGTTACCGTTACAGTAAACACAGTGCCCTCATCTTTTTTACTCTTAACCTCTATATGGCCATTCATTAATTCCACGATGTTTTTGGAAATAGCCATTCCAAGACCGGAGCTTCCGTATTTATTTGCGGAGCTGTCGTTTTCCTGGGAAAAGGTATCAAAGATTTTCGGCACATATTCTTCACTCATGCCGATTCCCGTATCACTTATAATAAACTGCAGAGTAGATTTTCCGTCGTATTCGGCGGTCTTTTCAGCTTCAAATCCCACGCTTCCGCCCTTTGGGGTGAATTTAACCGCATTACCAAGGATATTTATAAGAACCTGGCGAAGCTTCATATCATCCCCCGTAAAGAATCTTTCGATATTTTCGGACACATCGCAGGTAAATTCAAGTCCCTTATCCTGGCATTGTGCGGCAAACATGGTCTTAACCTGGTCTATCATTTCATAAAAATCAAATCTGTCCTTATGAAGCACCATGCGCCCGGATTCTATCCTGGACATATCAAGGACATCGTTAATAAGAGAAAGAAGATGATCTGCTGAAGACCCCATCTTTTCCAGATAATCTCTGGTCACATCGCTTAGATTCGGATCATTTAATGCTAATTTATCAAGACCTATAATGGCGTTCATGGGCGTGCGTATCTCATGACTCATATTCGACAGGAAAATAGTCTTTGCTTTGCTGGCTTCCTCTGCTGCCTTAAGCGCATCGGAAAGCGCATTACTCTTTGCCATGGATTCTTTCATCTCGCTGTCCATATCAGTAAAACCGATTCCCACAGCGTGAACCATATGATCATCCCTGTCCTTGGAATGACGCACTCCCGCCATCTTCAAAGCCTCATAAGTCTTTCTTCCATCATGCTCCGAAAGATATAATATAGATATAACTTCCTCATGCTCCAGGTTTTTCCTTATATTATCCGTATCTATGAATTTCAGGAACTGATTCCTGTATTCCTCATCCACATGATGATACCCATAATATTCAAAAGTCTTGTGGAATTCAAAATGTCTGCCGCCCCCAAAGACATCATCGGTATTATCATCCTTGCGGTAGCAGATAGCCTCATCCTTATCCAGATCCACATAATAAACGCTCTTGTAGTCTGAAGAAAGCGCCGTAATCATCTTGTCCTGCTCTACCCGCTTTTGCTCCTGGTCAAGAAGCTCTTCCTGAAGCGCCAGCTGTTCTTCAAGCTCCTGCTGCTTTACTCTGTTTTCGGTCTCGGTGATTTCCATTTTAAGAGTAGCTGCAGATGCCTTCCGCATCTGGACTATAAGGAATATAAAAATAGCTATCAAAAGAGCCGCCGTAATAACGGAAAGAACCAGACTCCGGGTAATAATCCCTTCGGATATGCTGGTTATCTGATTTTCTATCACGCTTTCACGGATAAGATATGTCAGCATCCAGTCGGTGCCGCTTACAGGCATATAATAAAAGGTTTCCGAGGTGCCGTCATAAGAAAACGACGCAACTCCCTCCTTGCCTGAAGAAAAATCCTCTTCCAGGCTCTCTACGGAGTAACCTTCTTCAAAATCAGACTGCTCCAAGGCCTCAAAAAGACTGCTTTCCGCAGCAAGCCCGCCCAGGACTACATTTGTAAGGCTCGCTCCTTTTCTGTTGTAGAGATTGCAATATGTAGAATTGTTTCCGCCGATTTCAAAAGACATGGACGAAAGCATGGTGTCCATATCTATCTCCATAAAACAAACAACCAAAGTATGCCCTTCAAAAGAAAGATTATCCACAGGCTCTGCTATTACGACTTTTTTGTCGTCGGAATCCATATTTTTTACAGACACCTCAGCGGATGTCAGATTGGTATAATCAAAATCATAAGCATCTATATCACTGCGAGTGCCCCTTGATGTATATATAACGCCGTCCGTATCCACAAAGGCAAATTTTTCGAGATCGTAGAGTCGCTTCATCCTGGCCTGGTATTCCTGCAAATGCTCGGTACTGTCCAGATCCGTGCTTTCCATAAGCCCCAGAGCTACATTAAGCTCACCCATATATGTTTGCAGCGTAGATGAAACCACCTGCTCCCTGCGGGCTGCCAGCTCGTCGAGATATAGGAGACTTACATTCCTTACTGCATAGGATGTATCCTTACTTGCGCTTTGACCGATCCAGAATGTTCCCAGGATAAGAAAAACCGCTACTATGACTCCCCCTGTTATTGAAGCTATTATTATTTTTGAATTCCCACTTTTTTTCATATTATGATTATAATCTCCCAGCGTTAGTTTGACAATATATTAAGGAACGCTGTGCGTCTGATTTATCAGCGGTTCCTTATTCCCCGATAAGCCACTTAAGCGCCTTTATGTCCTTCGCCACAGGCACCCAGACACAATGTGGATTTACCCGGTATTTTTCCGAAAGCTCTCCCTTTTCATACATGGTAAAATGTATATCATCACCCATATCTTCATGCAATGCTTCGTATATATCTGCGGAACCCAGATGGTCATACATCCTTCCTGTTCCGGTTCCCCTGCAGGGCACGATATTATCATCCTCCGCATGAAAAAGCCAGATGGGCGTATTCTTTAATGCATCCAGATCCTCTCCTTTAGTAGCGGCACACATGATAAGGGCTCTGTAAAAAAGGTTGGGGCGCCGTTTCATAAGCTTCATAGCGCCGATTCCTCCGGCACTGTATCCTAAAGCACATATTCTTTCGGAATCTATCCGCAGATGATCGGAAACAGTCTTATAGATCAGAGCTTCGAGCGCCGCCATCATGCCTTTCTTTGTCCAGGAGGCGCCGTCCCTGTATTGGGGCGCAAGTACCGCCACGGGAGTATCCGCAAAATCACTTCCCGCATATATTCCACCGATATCATGAGCCCGAATATGCAGCTCGTTATCGATTCCCGTTACATCCGCCCCGTGCAGCAAAAGTACAAGAGGGATTTTCCCGTTTTTTCCGGGCGGAGGGTCGGGCAGAAAAAGCCTGTACGGAATACTCATTCCAAAATGATTATATTCATATTTAAGAAACCTGTCACAGCGCTTATCGTTAATGACCGAAGGCTCGTCCCAATCATGAATTCTCGCTTTCCAGGGGCTAATCATAAAAATTATCTCACCTTTTTATTTCATCCAATTTTCATATCTTTCTTCTATATATTTTCCATCCGGATTTTTGCTTATGCGGCAAAGGAGAGCCCGCAGCTGATATGCTCCGGAAAACGGATCGTTTGGTCCTTTTCCGTTCGTCAGTACATTGGCATTTGAAAGCTCCCAGTCGTATCCGGGCGCAGGGGCCTCCGGATACCACCACCCCATCTGGCAGTTTATGACCTGGGGATCCATCTGCATCTCAAGCTTCACCTTTTGGGTAATCTTCCCCCGGATAGTTTCGATCCAGGCCCATTCTCCCTCTTTTATGCCGTATTTTTCTGCGGTATCGGGGTGCATGGAAACTATCGGATAAGGTGCCGCCTTCCTTAAACTCTTAATCTGCCTGTTATTGGAGACGAAATATTGCTGTATGCGACTTCCCGTAGTAAGTATCAAAGGATACTCCTTTGCAAGCTCTGGCTGTGAATACGGGCTTTCCGGGATTTCTTTCCAAAAAGGCAAGGGGTCTGCCCCGGATTTTTCAAGATTATCGGAATACAGCTCAAACTTGCCGCTGAGAGTGCGAAAGCCCTCTTCCTTGTACCTGTAATATTTCCTCAAGGGGGTAATATAGTTAAGCTCCTTCATCCTGTCAAAGTCTGTGCCTTCGTATTC
>CAJOQM010000016.1 GCA_905236845.1 uncultured Lachnospiraceae bacterium
GATTCATTTGTCAAAAATGATTTCAGATTCACAAAACAAATAAGTCTTATATGCATAAGGCCAGCCAAGATCTTTATCAAAGAAATCACCCTTTGGGTAATATCAGCCTCCTCATCATCTATGCCAATGTGGTACATCTTAAATATATTTTCCCAGTCAATCTCCAAATCGTATTTTATTTCGGCATACGCCGAATGGGCCTGAAGAGTTTCAAACAGCTGAACCATTTGAGTATTTACATGAGCTTTTATCTCATCATACTCCTGCGCATCATCCTGAAGATTTTTATACAGTTTCTTTATTATTTTGCTGTCATTTAAATTTATCAAAAGCGGGCTAAGTATCAATTCTGCATTTTTTTGAAATGATACAGGCTCATTTTCTTCAGAAAGAACCATATCTTTCTCATCACCCGAAGAAGCATTTACAAGGCATGTCACCACCTCAGTCATAACCTGCGGATTTTCCAGCACAAGGACAGGTACCCTTTCAAAGCTTACATTAATCCCCTGATTATCTATTACCAGATTCAAAGTATCACCACCCGCTCATCCGTATCCAACACATCACTTGTACTGTGCCCCACGATAAATTCCATATTTGAATATTGCTTTTCCGTAACCTTAAGAACCTGAACAAGCCCCTCGGGCGGCTTGTTCTTTCGGACTTGATTTATAAGCGAATCCCCTGCATTTGAATTCGGCGCAAGCTTACAATAAACGCTTTCCTGCATCATCATAAAACCGCTTTTAATAAGAAACTTTCGAAAGCGGGTATATTCTCTTCTATCTGCCGCTGTCACAACGGGCAGGTCAAACATCACCATTATACGCATAAATCTATAGCTCATAAAATCTTATGACCGCATCCTCCGCACAATTCATACAATCAAACACCGATCTGGTATATATCTTAACAGCATTTTCCAATATCTCTTCCCTTCCGGCAATTTTAACGCTCTTTTCAAAAAGTTTAAGCAGATTCCGCTTTTCATCAATCTCAAAATAATCGGGCTTCATATCGTATACAATCTCGTCTACCAAGGGTCTGAACGGCTCCATCAAATCCGAACCGAGATTAAATTGATTAAACATATTATCATGAAACAGACCTATCTGTGTAATGTATCCATTTAAAGCCACTTCGCGATTAAACATTGACAGCAAGAGGCTATAGCCGTAATTCAATGCCGCATTGGTCGGGCAATCTTCGCTTCTGGTAAACTGCATCCCAAACAGGGCATTAAAATAAACCTTTGCAGCATGACCTTCCCTGTTAGTCGAATCCCCCGGTTCTACTTGGTTTACATAAGACATCAACATCTCGCTTTCGCTTTTTCCTAAATTCGACAAAAGCTCCGCCTGCTTGGTTATCTTATCTTTTACAATGAGCGCCCAGACCTCTTTCTTTCTGATTTCGTCCCATTTCACCTGTTCCCGGACTTTGAGACTGGTATCATGGCTCCCATAGTATGGGAGAAGCTCGGATAGAGGATTTCTCTTTTCATCGCAAAATATGACCTTTACCTTGCTTTTTACCAATTCACTAAGGAGTATCCCCGTCATGGATACAGCGGGATTCTCCACTATCAATGTGCTGATTTCGTTAATATGTATGCGCTTTGCCGCCTCTCCCCGCACCACCAGATATCCCATTTGATAGTCAAGCTTTGATATTTTTGAAATCACAACCGTACGCCAGCTCATAGAAAACCCTCCGGAAATTATTTAAGCAGGTCTATCTGCGATTCGTATAATCCGGTTACGGATTGGTTAATAATTTTGAACTCATTGAGATCAGATACAACTTTGTTAATTGTAGCCTTTCCGGCGCTTTTACCACCACCTATCATACTGATGTCTATACCATTATTTAATCGTTGCGACAGTTTCAATATCTCCTCTAAAATATATATCTGCTCATCCAAATCTAAATTCGAAAACCCCTCAATTCCAGACTCAAGTTTCTTTCCCATCGCCCCTGGTCTATTTACGTAAATGGAATGTGTATGCTTATTCATCAGTTCTTCATACAGAGCTATATTTTTATTAGCAGTAATCTCTCCTTTCTGCTTCAAATATTCAAGGCTATAAGATCTTTCTTTAGCATTATTTATCTTCTTAATATACCTATTCCATTCATCCGAAAGAACCAACTGTACTGCATTTATTGTAACAAGTCGTTCATTCATCCTTCCCGAAATATAAGCATAAAAACCATTTATTTTAAACAATGAATATCTCTTTATCCTGTTGCAAATTATTTGCGGATTATCATATCCAAGCTCTTTTGAGCAATATTCCTCCAGTTTGGCATCCGAATCCAGTCTGTCTTTCAAATACAGCGGCATATCTTCCATACTTCTTATCCTGCCCTTTTTGCCGTCATATTCGACAACAAAAAAGTATGTGCCCGTATATCCGGAGAATCCGCCGTATTTAGACGTATCCAAAAGTCTCTCATCTGAAGTCTTAAGAGGAATATATCCCTTTCCATCGGCTTTCCTAACCTTATTTGCGCTATAAAGAGTCTGATCTGCCAACCCACCATGCGCCTCATAGTTCATAAAGGTTACAATCGGCGTGTTTTTCCTCATAACACCCTTTATAACGGCTATACTTTTATCCCTCTCCCATGCCACCGTATCACCGCGCATCACATCAAAATCAAATATCTTATCCATGTGATACTTGATCTCATTCGGATTGGCTTTACTTTCTTTTATAAAATTAGCCGGAGACTTTGTAAACTTGGTATTATAAACATTTCCCGTAACTATGTTAAGGTACGCATCCTGTGCATGATGGAAATCGTTTATATTCCTGCACTTAATAAAATCATATTTATGTCTGAAATCAGATGTCAGTCCCGCCTTTACATAAATCACATCCGTCTGAGGGCAGCTCTTCTTTATTATATCCGTTATGGTCTTTGTACCCTGCCTGGTTTCTACTATCTGGCGGCTTATAAATCCCGACAGCTCATCATCGCTGAATCCTTCAGAGCGGGTCAGGCGCTTATACTTTTCAGCATTAATAAAGCCCTTTTCATGAAGCGCCTTCCAGAATCCTCCCATTTTTCTCCTTATATCAGCCTCAATGGGATAAGCATCTGTTTTATGGCTGTTTACCTGCTTTTTTACCAAAACCAGGTTATTGTCAATATTATCATCCTTCACATAATGACGAGCATATATATGGTCTATATCGTACAGATTGTCATTAAACAAATCTTTTAACTCAATCCTCTCTCCCGTATACATGCAGCGCCCCTGCTGAATATAGTACAGATAGAGCTTTTTACTTCGGAATTTTGTTTCATCAAGTTCGCTTATTTCCTTTAGCCAGTCTCTTTCGTCCTCTTTGCATTTCTTGTATAATTCCTCAAACTTCTTTTTACGGCTTATGGTACGCTTACCCTTTTCACCGTTTTCACGAGCCATTTCCACAAAGACCTTTGAAGGATATTCACCCATCACCTGATATATTTCCTTCAGAATCTTTAGTGTCTGCCATGTCATCCTTCGAACCGGAGCAGAGATATAAAGGTCTTTAAGGTCATCATACTCAAGCTCTGTCAATGTCTTTTCCAGAGTTCCGCTCTTTGCTTCGACCTCGTCTCTGTATGTATAATTTTCGCCCGACAGAAGCTGCATAAGATTATTATTTTCGTCCCACATGCGGGATATAATACTCTTTATTTCGCCGGTATTCTTATCGGCTCCTTCAAGCATTAAAAATTCTTTGGAAAGCCTGCCCCAATCCTTAAATTTGATTCCCAAAATGCGCTTCTTTTGCTTATCGGTCAGCTTGTCTTTGTACTCTTCATCTATCTTTTCTTTAAGGAATTGCCTTGAATCTCCATACAGAGTTGACCACAATATTATATTTTCAGCGATTTGCTCCATATCATAAGAAAGCACATCCACATCAAATATTTCAAGGAATTTCTTGTAATTAGCCAGCCTGTTTACAAAGTCACCGTCAATACCCGTTATTTCAATCGGAGCATTTGCAGATACGATACCCTTTGCCTTCAAATATTCTTCAAGCTTTTTACCCGTGACCTTCTTTCCTTTCCTAAAAAGATCACGATATATATCCTGCTTCAACTCTACTGAAATCTTCTGTCCGTTTATACGCAGATTATTCAGCTCATTTAGAACCATATACTTCTCATACAAAAGAGAGTTTTTAGGCAAGACCTGTTCATCGGATAAATATGTACAATGACGAATAAGATTCTGTATAAACTCCTCCGATGTACGCTTCATATCGATTTTCTCATCCATATTCCAAGGAAATACACGCCCCGGCTGCCTGCGGATTACCCAGGCGGTATTATTATCCGTGTTTATAAGAGGACCAACATAATAAGGAATTTGGAAGCTAAAGAGCTGCTCTATCCTTTTGGAAAGGGTAAGCCCCGAATCGTCCTTTTCCTTCAGAAAATCCAAATAATTTTCAGCATTTTCAAGAATCGCCCTAAGCTCTGCGGCATGCACCTGATTAGGTATTACTCCGTTTGACGCTGTAAGCTGCTTGGGCAAAAATGTTTCTTTTTCAAGTTCCTTCATTACATAGCTGACATCTTCATCGTCATCCGGAAACTTTGCGATAATCTTTTTAAGCGCAGCAAAAAAATCCTCTTCTCTTTTTTTGCCGCCTCGTCTGATAATCTTATTTCCCGAATTCACAGAGCCTGCATATGCGCTGTAATTATTATCCTCCATCACACGGAACATGGAATTATAGTCATCCGGAGCATAAAGCTTAAACAATTTCTTAAAAATCCTAAGATCCGCCCCATGCTTTTCATACATAGCAACCCTGGCATCAGAAAGATACTTATAAGATTTCCCGTCTGATGAGGTCATTATTTCCATAAGAACCATGTTGTCATGGATATTTTTCAAAATATTTATAATATCCATGGCTTCTGATGAAAAGATTTCTTCTGCCTCTATTATTTTTTCATCGTAGTTAGAATCTCTAAAGGAAAGACTAAATTTCTTCTTAGCTTCGTCTATTTCTGCACCGGGGAAGATTGCGGGTATCGTCCCTTTCATGCCGCATATGAGCTTCCACATTTCATTTTGTAAATCCTTCTTATCAAAACCAACGGTTTCTCTTATTTCTTCAAGACGAGCTGAACGCGAATTGCTTTTATCCGTCAGAATTGCGGCTACAGCATCAAAATCCGCTATATCATATAGTTGTTTTTCAAAATAATTGGAAAAACTTATTTTCAATGTCTCATAGAGCGCAGAGAAATCCTGCTGGCCGCTGTTATTCAAGTTGTTATTTAGGAAATGTCCCCTGTGCTTAAAGATATTAAGAATTGCCAGATATACAAGTCGCACATCATGGGGTTCGTCGGAATAGATTAATTCTTTTCTAAGATGGAATATCGTCGGATAATCTGAATGATAGTCTTTATCAGTATATTTTTCGCCTGTAAATATAGCATAGGGCTGATGCTCTCTTTTATCCTCTATGTAAAATCGGCTGTCCTCAAGGCGCGCAAAGAAACCCGGATCCACAGCATTTATCGCATCGGAAAAGTATTCCTTCAGGTAGCCAATCCTGGCTTTCTGTCGGTCTCTTCTTCGTCTCGACACCCTTGTTGTCCTACGATCGGTAGCGGTTTTTGCCTCCGGGAAAAGGCGTGCTCCCCACATATCCTTGCCTTTGCGCCGTATAAGATTATAATTTTCATCTGTCACAGCCCAACCCACAGAACTTGTACCCATATCCAAACCGATGTAGTATTTTTCCATACCCGATTATCCTCCCAAAATTATTCTTGACAATTTACATCATCATTGCTATATTGTAGACGATTTACAAAGCGAGTTCAAATAAGAATTTATTCGACATCGCATTCGTCCGCATTGTGCGGCATTTAAAGGCTTTCGATTAGAAAGCCTTTTTCCATACTACTACACCCCCATAACCTCGCAATACACCATTACCGCATTTCTCACGCATTCTTCGCAGGGACATAGGGGGTTTCCGTCTGTTATGGCTTTTAGATCCTTGCATCTTGTAGCTTTGCATCTGGTGCAAAACTCTTCCTGTATTTTTCTGGTAATGCCCATTGTTCCTTTGCCCTCTGTCTTAAGTCCCGCTATCATGACGGCTCCTATCAGAGAGCCGCAGGTAGCTTCAAGATTGCCCATGCCGGCACCGAATCCTGCGGAAATTTGTTTTAGCTGCTCTTCGGTAAGAGATGTTTCATCAGCCAATGCAGCAGTTACAGCCTGAGCACAGTTATACTTTCCGGATTTTTTTAATTCTACAGCTTTTTCAGCTCTTTGGCTTGCAGTCATAATGTTCCTCCTGTTTTTATGCTTTTACATCATCAAATGGATAAATAAAAAGCATTCGGAATCACAAGACTCCGAATGCTTTTGGTGTTTTAATTCGCTTGCGCTCGTCCGGATTAAACTACACCCTGAGCGAGCATAGCCTCTGCAACCTTTTCAAAGCCTGCGATGTTTGCGCCGGCTACATAGTTGCCTTCCATATTGTAGCGCTTTGCTGCGTCGTCGATGTTGTGGTAGATATTTACCATGATTCCCTGGAGCTTGCTCTCAACCTCTTCAAATGTCCAGGAGAGACGCTCAGAGTTCTGTGTCATCTCAAGAGCACTGGTAGCTACGCCGCCTGCGTTTGAAGCCTTTCCGGGTACGAAGAGGACTTTATTTTCCTGAAGGTACTTGGTAGCATCAAGGCTGGTGGGCATGTTTGCTCCCTCTACTACAGCGGTTACGCCGTTAGATACGAGAGCCTTCGCGTCATCAATCAAGAGCTCATTCTGAGTAGCACAGGGAAGAGCCACATCGCACTTTACAGACCATACGCCCTTGCCTTCGTGGTACTCGGCGCTCTTTCTTGCTGCTGCATACTCGGTAAGGCGGGCACGCTTTACTTCCTTTACTTCCTTAAGAAGCTCTACATCGATTCCTTCGGGATCATAGATCCAGCCTGTGGAATCAGAGCAGGTAACAGGCTTTGCGCCGAGCTGCTGTGCTTTCTGTATAGCATAGATAGCAACATTACCGGAGCCGGATACTGCCACAGTCTTACCCTTTATATCACTTCCGTTGCACTTAAGGAGCTCCTGGGTCAGGAAAAGCACGCCATAGCCCGTAGCTTCGGTTCTTGCAAGAGATCCGCCAAAGGTAAGACCCTTTCCGGTAAGCACGCCTTCATAAGAAGTCTTAATCCTCTTGTACTGACCGAAGAGATAGCCGATTTCGCGGCCGCCTACACCGATATCGCCTGCGGGTACGTCTTCGTCCTGGCCGATATACTTGGAAAGCTCTGTCATAAAGCTCTGGCAGAATGCCATAACCTCCCTGTCAGACTTGCCCTTGGGGTCAAAGTCGGAACCGCCCTTGCCGCCGCCTATGGGAAGGCCGGTAAGAGAGTTCTTAAATATCTGCTCGAATCCGAGGAATTTAATAATTCCAATATATACTGAAGGGTGGAAACGAAGTCCTCCCTTGTAAGGACCGATTGCGCTGTTAAACTGCACTCTGTAGCCGATATTTACCTGGGTCTGACCCTTGTCGTCTACCCAGGGTACACGGAATTTTATCTGTCTTTCGGGCTCTACAAGCCTCTCAAGAAGAGCAGCTTTCCTGTATGCATCCTCATTCTTCTCAATAACCGGACGGATAGTCTCAAGAACCTCCTCAACAGCCTGGAGAAATTCGGGTTCAGATGCGTTCTTTTCCTTCACCTTTTCAAATACTTCTTCTACGTATCCCATCGATGTTGTTCCTTTCTAATGCATAATTATTCACTTCGGTGCAATATTTTATTATTATTTTTTTTTAATGTCAACGAAAAAATGTGTTAAATTTATGACATATTTGCGATAAGCTCAGCTTATCGCCATCCCTTCTTTCATTTTCCCAACAAATTCTCCCACTACCGGCGCCGCAGCACTCTTATGTTCTTCGATAAGCCTCACTATCGCAGAGCCCACTATGGCTCCGTCGGATAAATCCGCCATTTTAGCGGCCTGCTGCGGAGTCGATATTCCAAATCCAACTGCACAGGGAATGTCGGAATTTTTTCTTACCACGTCTATTATCGACTTTAAATCCGTAGTTATCTCTGTCCTCGTTCCCGTCACACCCATGCTTGAAACAATATACAAAAATCCTTTTGCTTCCTTTGCTATCATGGAAATCCGATCATGTGAAGTCGGGGCTATCATTGATATAAGATCTATGCCGTATTTTTCACATAGCGGGAGGAATTCATCTTTTTCCTCATAAGGAAGATCCGGGAGTATCAGCCCGTCTATCCCGATTTCTTTGCAGCCTGATATAAATTTGTCCGCACCGTAAGAATAAACCACATTGGCATATGTCATAAACACCATGGGAACTTCAACATCACATCGAAGTTCTCTTACCATATCAAAGATTTTGTCTGTCGTCACTCCCCCTTTTAGAGCCCTTTCGTTTGCTGCCTGTATAACGGGGCCTTCCGCCGTTGGATCCGAAAACGGAATCCCCAGCTCCACCAGATCCGCCCCGTTTTTGACTGCTGCGATAACGCATGACTTCGTGGTGTCAAGATTCGGATCTCCACAGGTAAAAAACGGGATGAATGCTTTTTTATTTTCAAACGCTTTATATATATTACTCATAATAATCTCCTTAACTTAATCCCGAAGGTCCTCTCCGCGGTACCTGGCTATGGCCGCCACATCCTTATCTCCCCTGCCTGAAAGCGTAACTACAATTATCTTATCCTTATCCATCCCGGGCGCTGTCTTTATTGCATGAGCCAGAGCATGGGCTGATTCTATAGCGGGAATTATGCCCTCCGTGCGCGAAAGATATTCAAAAGCATTTACAGCCTCTTCATCGGTAACAGGCACATACTCCGCTCGTCCCATATCATGAAGATTGGCGTGTTCCGGACCTATTCCTGGATAATCGAGACCGGCGGATATGGAATATACCGGAGCTATCTGTCCGTATTTATCCTGGCAAAAATAGGACTTCATCCCGTGAAAGATACCTGATCTGCCGGTGGCGATAGTAGCCGCCGTTTCAAAGGTATTAATACCTCTGCCCGCCGCTTCGCAGCCTATGAGCCGAACATTTTCATCTTCTATAAAATGATAAAAACTGCCTATGGCGTTTGAGCCTCCGCCCACACAGGCAAGAACGGCATCCGGAAGCCTCCCTTCCTTTTCTTTTATTTGTGATTTTATTTCCCTGGATATAACCGCCTGAAAATCCCTGACTATAGTGGGGAATGGATGCGGCCCCATGGCAGAGCCCAGGCAATAATGAGTATCATCTACCCGGCCGGCCCACTCGCGCATGGTCTCAGATACAGCATCCTTCAGGGTTCCGGTGCCGGATTTTACCGACACCACCTCCGCTCCGAGAAGGCGCATACGATACACATTAAGTGCCTGGCGCTTCGTATCCTCTTCTCCCATAAAAACCACACACTCCATTCCCATTAATGCCGCCGCCGTAGCGCTGGCCACTCCATGCTGACCGGCTCCCGTCTCTGCGATGATTCTGGTTTTACCCATCTTCTTTGCAAGGAGAGTCTGTCCCAGGACATTGTTTATCTTATGGGCTCCGGTATGGTTTAAATCCTCTCTCTTTAAATATATCTTTGCGCCGCCCAGATCTTCTGTCATATTTTTCGCATAATACAGCCTGGACGGGCGCCCGGCATATTCATTAAGGAGCTCCGTAAGCTCCCTGTTAAATTCCTCGTCATCCTTAAAACGATTGTAAGCTTCTTCAAGTTCTATCACGGCATTCATTAATGTTTCGGGGATATATTGCCCGCCATGTTCGCCGAATCTTCCTTTTTTATTCATTTTATTCTCCTTACCGCATCCGTAAATGCTTTCATCTTGTCGGGATCCTTTATTCCATCTGTTTCTATACCGGAGCTCACATCCACCCCAAAGGGATTCAGGCGCCTTATCGCATCTTCCGCATTTTTTGGATTTAGTCCCCCAGCCAGAAAATACGGTCGCTTCATTTCCTTAAGCAAAGACCAGTCAAAGGTTCTACCATCTCCCGCTCCCGCATCCAGAAGTATATAATCAGCCACAGATGCTTCTGCATCTTTAATGTCTTCTTTTGTATGTATTCTGAAGGCTTTAATTATAATATCAAACCCGGCTTTATCACGGATCTTTCCACAGAGATTATCTTGGATTTTCCCACGGGTTTTAATGCACTCTTTAAGATGCTTTATGTAAACCTCATCTTCCGTCCCATGAAGCTGTGCCATATCTATTATGCCCTCATTAATATATCTTAAGATAACCTCCGGATCTTCGTCCGTAAACACCCCGACCGCTCTTATTCCATCTGCGAGACTCACCCTTAGATCTAAGGCTTTTTCCGCAGATATGCACCGGCGGCTTTTCGCTGCGAACACAAAACCTATATAATCCGGCATAAGACTGTTTGCCGCCTCAATGTCATTTTCACTCATAAGTCCGCATAGTTTTATTTTTGTCATTTAAGACCGCCTTTCAATTCATTTAAAACTGATATTTTATCGGGCGCCCTCATCACCGTCTCTCCTATAAGTACTGCGTCCGCTCCGAAATCCTTTATTTTTCCTATATCATCTGCGCACTTTACTCCGCTTTCTGATACAAATAATATATCCGGGGGAATTTTATCCCGAAGTCGTCCTGCGTTATTTGTATCAACGGAAAAATCCTTTAGATTACGGTTATTTACACCGATTATCCTTGCGCCGCATTCCACCGCCACATTTGCTTCATCCTCGTCATGGATTTCTACCAGAGCAGATAACCCCAGCTCATCGCAGATTTGGATATATTCCTTAAGCCGATTTTCCGTTAGAATAGAAACGATAAGAAGCACCGCCGAAGCTCCCAGGGTTTTGGCCTCATATATCATATATTCATCAACCGTAAAATCCTTCCTTAAGACCGGGATATTCACTGTTTGAGCAATTTTTTTCAAGTATTCATTACTCCCCATAAACCATTTCGGCTCCGTCAGTACAGATATCGCATCGGCACCCGCCTTCTCATAATCTTTTGCGATGGAAATATAATCAAACTCCGTAGCGATAATTCCCTTTGAAGGAGACGCCTTTTTACATTCAAGAATAAAGGATAATTCCTGTTTTCTCAAAGCTGTCTCGAAAGGAAAATCACCCTTCTGTTCCATAAGAGCAAGGCGTCTTATCTCATCTGCGGAAATCTCTGTCTTTGCAGCCTCAACCCTCTTCTTTGTATATTCCGCTATTTCATCCAATATGGTCATAATGTTCTCCCATTTTCGTATCGCTTTAAATCAAGCGTTTTC
Source organism: uncultured Lachnospiraceae bacterium (assembly GCA_905236845.1). Lineage (GTDB taxonomy): Bacteria > Bacillota > Clostridia > Lachnospirales > Lachnospiraceae > RUG14243. The sequence continues at coordinate 11,354 of CAJOQM010000016.1, forward strand.
CGGCATTTGCACCCTGTCAGCTGTTGCTGATTTTTATGACTTCTTCCAGAGTCTTTGCCGCCTTCCCGGAATCTATCAATTCTGCGGCCAAATCTACTCCCTCCTGCATATCGTTCGCCTTTCCCGCTATATAAAAGGCAGCTCCCGAGTTTAAAAGCACCGCATTCCTCTTATGTCCCTTTTCTCCGCTTAAAATCGCCCTTGTGATATCCGCATTTTCTTCCGGTGTACCGCCCTTAAGGTCATCTTTAGAGCATCTCTCAAAGCCGAATTCCTCGGGAGTGATAACCCTTGTCTTATACCATCCGTCCCTTATCTCGCAGATTTTCGTCGGTGCGGAAAGAGAAATCTCGTCCAGCTTATCCATACCGTAAACTACCATCCCACGGGTCACGCCCAGGCTTGTAAGCACCTGTGCCAAAGGCTCCGCCAGATAATCATCATACACACCCAAAAGCTGCATCTTAGGCGAAGCGGGATTAGTCAGGGGTCCCAGTATATTAAACACAGTTCGAAATCCCAGTTCCTTACGGATCGCACCCACGTATTTCATAGAGGCATGATATTTCTGCGCAAAGAAGAAACACATCCCGGCTTCCTTAAGGAGTTCCATGCATTTTTCGGGCTCCTGCTCTATATTTACTCCCAGTGCTTCAAGACAATCGGCTGTGCCGCACTTTGAGGATGCAGCTCTGTTACCGTGTTTGGCCACTTTTACCCCGCCTGATGCCGCCACAAAAGCCGATGTGGTGGAAATATTAAAGCTCTGGGCGTTGTCGCCGCCGGTGCCCACTATCTCCAATATATCCATTCCCGTGTTCACCTTAAGCGAATGATCCCGCATGGCTGCGGCACACCCTGCTATCTCATCCGTAGTCTCAGCCCTTGCGCTCTTTGTGGAAAGAGCAGCCAAAAACGCCGCATTCTGTGTCGGTGTAGTATCCCCGCTCATGATCTCATTCATTACGGCATAGGCCTCATCGTAGGTCAAATCCTCTTTGTTTACAATCTTTACTATGGCTTCTTTAATCATTTGTTTTACTCCTTTCGCCGGATAATACCCGCTTGCATCCTGCCTGCATCATCACAGACTTTCTTTCTGCCGGAGCAAATAAAAAACGCCCTCAACAGAAATACATTAATTTCTGTCAAGGACGAATAATAATCTATCCGCGGTGCCACCTTGATTCATGGAACCATCCACACACTTAACGAGATGCCATCACATCTCCGGCAACTGACGTATGCCCCACGTCACGGATACTCGGGATTTCCCTTTCCCCATGCCCTCAACGGCCCATATAAGAAGGAAATCATCCTTCACGCACTCCTCATACCATCCGGCTCTCACCGTCCCGGACTCGCTATGGGATATCTCCCGGCGATAAAATGCTTTTTCTTCCGCATCACAGGTTTACAATATTAAACTGTCGTAAATACTATCATAAAAACCAGGGTGATGTCAAGGGGGAATTTTTTAGACGTTGCATTTACCGTGCAGTTACTTTTAAGCCAGTTACTTCTAAATTTGCATGACCGATGTCTACGAGCCGCAGCTGACCCTGATTTATACCATGGAGTCTGATACCAAGTCTCCGGATATAATACACGCAGAAGAACTGCTAAAGAAGTACCTCCTGTGATATTCTGCTGCCCCTCTCATTTGACATGTTA
>CAJOQM010000017.1 GCA_905236845.1 uncultured Lachnospiraceae bacterium
CCTTCGGCTTGCTTTCGTCAAGTTCTCTGGATGGCTTGGTGGCATCCCACCTGCCCGCATAATATAAACTCATTTAATCAGCGTTTCCCTAAATATCAAGGTTCGTCACGTATTTTGCGTTCTCCTCGATAAACGCCCTTCGAGGCTCTACCTGGTCTCCCATAAGAGTTGTGAATGTCTTATCTATGGTTGCGCCGGTCTCCTCATTATAAATAACCTTCTTCAGTATTCTATGTTCAGGATCCATGGTAGTCTCCCAAAGCTGGCTTGCATCCATCTCGCCGAGACCTTTATATCGCTGAATCTTGTTATTCTGGTCGCGACCCACATCCCGTAGGATCTTATCCAACTGCTCATCGGAATATGCGTACCAGACTTTTTTGTTCTTTTCGAGCTTGTAAAGAGGCGGCGTCGCCAGATATACATGACCCTGCTTTATAAGCTCCGGCATGAACCGATAGAGGAATGTCAAAAGGAGCGTCGCTATATGTGCTCCGTCCACGTCCGCATCCGTCATGATGATAATCTTGTCATATCGAAGCTTCGTTATGTCAAAATCATCGTGAATGCCGGTACCAAAAGCCGTTATCATGGATTTAATTTCTTCATTTGCGTAAATCCTATCCAAGCGAGCCTTTTCTACATTAAGTATCTTGCCTCGCAGAGGAAGAATAGCCTGTGTATCACGGCTTCGGGCTGTCTTTGCGGATCCTCCCGCAGAATCTCCCTCGACAAGATATATCTCGCACTTCTTCGGATCGTTGTTTGAACAATCTGCAAGTTTACCCGGAAGTGAGAGTCCGTCCAGAGCAGACTTTCTTCGGGTAAGATCTCTTGCCTTCCTTGCCGCATCCCTGGCCCTCTGAGCGAGTATTGATTTTTCCAGGATAACCTTTGCCGTAGCAGGATTTTGCTCAAGATAAACCTCAAGGCTCTCACATAATATGCTGTCTACCGCACCTCTTGCCTCGCTGTTTCCCAGCTTTTGCTTTGTCTGTCCCTCAAACTGTGGCTCTTCTATCTTTACGCTGACTATGGCAGCCAATCCCTCTCTGATATCCTCACCGGAGAGATTGTCATCAGAATCCTTTAAAAGCTTTGCATTCCTGGCATAGTCATTAAATGTCTTTGTAAGCGCCCTGCGGAAGCCCTCTAAATGGGTACCTCCCTCGGGAGTAGTAATATTATTTACAAAGCTGTATGTAGACTCTGTATAAGAATCGTTATGCTGGAGAGCTACCTCTACCTTTACATTGTCCTTTACACCCTCGCAGTAGAATACATCCTCATACAAAGGCTGCTTGCTCTCGTTGATATATGCTACAAATTCCTTGATACCGCCTTCATAGCAATAATCACATTCCTGAACCGGGTCTGTTCGAAGATCCTTAAGCCTTATGCGAAGGTTCTTTGTAAGGAACGCCATCTCACGGAATCTCGTGCGCAGCGTCTCAAAGTCAAATACTGTATCCTCAAATATATCGCCATCCGGAACAAAGGTAATCTTCGTTCCGGTATCGTCAGGATCGCAGTCTCCTTCTATCTTTACTTCCGCTAGAGGTTTTCCAAGTTCATATTCCTGAAAATGTATCTTGCCATCCCTCTTTACGCGAACCTCCAGATGCTTTGACAGAGCATTTACAACGGATGCTCCCACGCCATGAAGACCTCCGGATACCTTGTATCCTCCGCCGCCGAACTTACCGCCGGCATGGAGCACGGTAAATACTACTTCCAAAGCAGACTTTCCCGCCTTATGATTGATTCCTACGGGGATTCCCCGTCCGTTATCCATTACGGTAATGGAATTATCCTCATTTATAAAGACATCTATGATATCGCAATAGCCTGCCAGAGCCTCATCCACTGCATTATCTACTATCTCATAGACCAGATGGTGAAGCCCCCTGGAAGACGTGCTTCCGATATACATACCCGGTCTTTTTCGGACGGCCTCCAAGCCCTCTAATATCTGTATTTGATCTGCGCCGTATTCGTTTGCCATGGCGTCTTTTGCCTCCCTTTCTCTGAAGACTCATATTGCCCTTTACAGGGCTGTTTTCGGCTGTCTTTGTCTCAAAGACACACCACTCCTAATTATACCTCATTTCGCCTAAAATAGCAACAAAAAACCCCTCCAATCGAAGGGGTTTTACTTCAGCTCTTTAAGATATTTTCATTTATATGCCAATATTACTCTCTCTTAGAAAGCTCCTTATCCAGCAGATAAAGATTTGCCGGATCCTTATAAAGGAGAGATACCTTGTTTACCATATCTCCGGAATTTTCTTCTTCCTCTTCCTGTTCCTCTATAAACCAGTTAAGGAAGAGCTTTGTGCGATAGTCCTTTGCCTTGTCTGCGGCATCATAGATTTTACATATCTCATCGGTTATATAATGCTCATGCTTATCAGCAGCCTTTACAGCCTCCAGAGCATTTTTATAGTTAGAATCCACCGCCTCTATAGCAGGAAGAGAAACCGCACAGTCATTCTTTAGGAGATAATCATATATCTTCATACCATGCTCTATCTCTTCTTCCGCCTGTACCTTGTACCAGGAAGCAAATCCCGAAAGATTCTGTGCAGAAAAGTATTCCGCTATACCCAGATACAGATATGCCGAATGAAATTCCTTTGCCACCTGCTCATCAAGCAGCTTTACTACTTTTTTTTCCATGAATTTATACCTCCTTTAATTCATTCTAAACACGAATGCAACACGGATATTTTATCATTCAAGGGATAAAATGACAATGTCTGTATTTTAATTTTTAAAAAAAACACTGATTAAATACACCTTTGCCATTAAAACATTTATTATATGCGTTTCCTTAAAGTTCTCCGACATTTTTAATGATATTTTTGTAGAAATCCACAGCTCCCGGCAAACAATTATATTCAATATTTTCATCTATTCCGTGTATTGATTCAAGCTGTTCCTTTCCATATACTACCGGCGCAAAACGAATCACACAATCGCATATTTCCTGATAAAATTTTGCATCCGTAGCACCCGTTAATATATATGGCATAGCGGGAAGACCGGGAAATGTTTCTTCTACCGTCTTGACTGTCGTCTTCCATGCCTCTCCGTTAATATCTGCCGTTTCGGTATAATCACCTCCCCTTATAATTTCCATCTCTACTTTATATCTGTCTGCTATTTTCTTTACTATCCTGAAGCTTTCATCCATTCCCTGATGTGGGATGGTACGCATATCTACCCATACCGACGCTTCCTGGGGGATTACATTTCCCGCATCCGATCCTTTTTGCATCGTAAATGCCATTGTCGTCGTAAGCATGGATCTTGCAGTTCCGGATAATTTTGAAATAATTTGCTTTAAGATCGGCTCAAAAAGCCAGAAATTACTGAATGCAAGCTTCATCTTAAATCCCGAATAAGGCGCAAATCTTTTAAACATTTCCCTTACTACGGGACTGAATTTTTTATTAAAGGGATTAAGTTTTTCTATATGCAGCTCAAAAGCGGCAAGCCTTATGATCGGGGAATTCTTTGGCGGCGCACTGGCGTGTCCCCCATCTGAACGGGCTGTAAATTTAAGATCGCAATTTCCTTTCTCAAAAACACCAAGCATCGCAAAATTTCCGGGTATCCCGTCTATCGGCTCATTTATTATACCGCCTCCCTCATCTATAACAAGAAACGGCTTTACTTCTCTTTTTTTAAGCTCGTTTACCAATGAAGGACAACCCGGTCCACCCCACTCTTCCGTACAAGAGGAAGATAAATATACATCCTGCCCCGGTTCAAATCCTACCTCAAGCAACTCCTCTACTGCCTGATAAAAAGCCATTACAGATCCTTTTGTATCTGATGTGCCCCTTCCCCATACTTTTCCTTCGCTTATTTCTCCTCCGAAAGGTTCATGACGCCATTCTCCTTCTGCGGGAACCACATCCTGGTGACTCATTAAGACAACGGGTTTATCAGCTTTTTTTCCTTTCCAGTGCATAAGCAGATTTCCATCTATCTCTATTTTTTCGAGATTTTGAAATACCAAAGGAAACAGCTCTTCCATTACCTTATGAAATCCAAGAAATTTTTCCCTTTGATTTGTATCTGCCACAGACACGGTTTCATACCGGATCATTTTTGACAAAACCTCTGCGTATTTAAGAGCCCTTTCGTCTGCCGGCGGCGCTTTGTAAGTAGATTTTTTATTGGGTATGCTTAATGTATGAATTATGGCTGCTATGATTAAAACAGCGTTTATAATTATGATTGCAGCAACTATTTTTAGTATCAGCATATCTACACCCCCTTTACATTTTCAACATACACATTTCCATTATCTATCTTATATATTTTGTCTATATCAAAGTTATTTTTTATGAAATCATCCATTCCGGTACATGTAATAATAGTCTGGGTATCATGTATATATTTTAACAGAAGTTTTTGTCTGTCGGAATCCAATTCCGAAAGCACATCATCAAGGAGCAAAACAGGTTCGTCTCCGGATATCTCTTTTATTATTTCTATTTCCGCAAGCTTTAAGGCAAGAGCGCAGGTTCTTTGCTGTCCCTGGGATCCATACTTGCGCATATCTACTCCATTTATCACAAATGCCAGATCGTCTTTATGGGGTCCTGAATGCGTCTGCCCGAATCTGATATCCTTTTCCCTGTTTGATTTTATCATATTAGGATAGTCGGATGCACTTACATTTTCTTCATAAGTTACATCAAGTATTTCATTATTTCCGGTTATTTCTTTGTGGATATCTGTTATTACGGGATTTATTTTATTTATAAATTTTTTTCGGCTGTCTATAATATTCATTCCATATTCAACAACTTTTTCATCCCATATATCCAGCATGGATTTATCAGTATCTTC
>CAJOQM010000018.1 GCA_905236845.1 uncultured Lachnospiraceae bacterium
GTGGAAATACAATTGCCCGCCGATTATGTATATTATGGATCAAAACGAAGTAAATAAAGGGATTTTCAGACCTCTGAACCGGGACGAGATGGACAGCATAAGTGATAATTTCCTGAATTACGCCGCTGCCATACGGGATCAGGCATCGGTAATTCATTATATCGGTGAATCAAAGCCCTGGAACAAAGAAAGACCATCCGCAGAGACTTATGAAATATTTGACATTCCCTTTAATAACGTGATTTCAAAGGCGGCCGCAATTTTTGAGAAAGTGTGCAATCAATAATGACATTGACGATATTAACGCCCGTATACAACAGAGGAGAAGAAATAAAAAAGCTGTTTGAATCCTTAAAGCGTCAGAGTGTTTTTGATTTTGAATGGCTTATTGTAGATGACGGCTCCACGGATAATCTTTCGGAAAATGTGGAAAGGTGGCAGGAGACCGGCTCCGGTTTTCCTATAGAATATTTATATAAGGAAAACGATGGAAAACATACGGCGGTAAATCTCGGAGTCAGTCGGGCGCAGGGCGAATATATTCTGATTTGCGACAGCGATGATTATCTTACGGATAATGCCGTAGAAACCGTTATATCAAGGCTTGATGAAATTTCGGGTCAAAATCTTGCAGGGATCTCCGGTCAAAGAATAAATGAAAAAGGTGAATTTCTTATTTGGCAAAAAACAGAATTCAGGGAGGTGAAAACATGTGGAGGAAATCCTCTTTTTGATGATTATGTGGATGCGGATCCTTATGAAGCCGTTCATAAGTACGGAATGTGGGGAGATAAAGCGGAAGTTATAAAAACATCCGTTATGAAAAAATATCCTTTTCCTGAATATAAAGGTGAAAAATTTATCAGTGAGGGGGTCGTTTTTAATGAAATGGCGAAGGACGGTCAGAAACTGCGATGGTATAAGGATCCGCTGATAGTGTGTGAGTACCGTGAGGACGGACTTACAAGGAATTTGGTTAATCATCTTGTGAATTCGCCCAAGGGCTGGGCAAGGGACATTGTTTTACGAAGGGAGCTGGGAGATGATGTCAGAGGTGATTTGAAAGAATATTATAAATACATGTATAAAACATTGGGAGATGACAAGACAGCCCAGTATCTGGAAATTGATGATTGCGTAGAATTAAAAGGTATTTTAAAAGAAGATATAAATCAAAGCATTCGGTCCATGGAAATTCTAAAAGTGCTTGTTATAAAAGCTAATGAAGCAAAGGGCGATGCGGCTTTCACATCTCAGATAGAAGAGCTTAAAAATCAGGTTTTGTATTCCCTTATGAATCAAAATTATGAATATTATAAGATGCTTGATAATCATACTTTGGATGAAGTCATAGGTTTTGCGAAAGATGAACTTTCCGGTATGGTAAAAATTCCCCACATATGATACAATAGCCTGCGGTGTGCAAAGGTGCGCCGCATTTATGATTTTAGAAAAACTATTCAGAAAGGAATCATCATGAACGACAACAAATTAAGCATTACCGCAAACAAGGTCCGCCAGGGCATTGTTACTGCTGTTTACAGTGCAAAAAGCGGCCATCCCGGCGGATCTTTGTCCATAGCCGATATTATGACTTATCTTTATTTTGAAGAGATGAATATAGACCCGGCAAACACCAAGAATCCGGACAGGGACAGATTTGTCCTTTCAAAGGGTCATACAGCGCCGGCTTTGTATTCGACCCTTGCAAACAGAGGATTTTTCCCGGTTGATGAGCTAAAGACCCTGCGCCATGTGGGTTCAATCCTTCAGGGACATCCCGATATGAAGCATATCCCGGGAGTGGATATGTCAAGCGGCTCCCTGGGGCAGGGGCTTTCTGCGGCGGTAGGCATGGCAATCGCCGGAAAGATGGATAACAAGGATTATTGCGTATATTGCGTATGCGGCGACGGTGAGATACAGGAAGGTCAGATTTGGGAAGCTTCCATGATGGCTTCTCACAGAAAGCTGGATAACCTGACCGTCATCGTTGATAATAACGGTCTTCAGATAGACGGCGATATCTCCGATGTCTGCTCGCCCTATCCCATAGACGAGAAATTTAGGGCCTTCGGCTTTGAAGTAATAAATATCGACGGACATGATTTTGGGCAGATTCGAGACGCCTTTGCAAAAGCAAAGACCGTAAAGGGAAAGCCCACCGCCATCATCGCAAAGACCCATAAGGGCCGGGGCGTATCTTATATGACAGATCAGGCCGGATGGCACGGAAAGGCTCCCAACGAAGAGCAATATAACGAAGCTATGAAGGAGCTTATGAAGCAGCAGGATATCCTGGAGAAAGGCGGTGAGGCGTAATGGCTGATGTAGTTAAGATAGCGACCAGAGACAGTTACGGAAATGCCCTTAAGGAGCTTGGCGCAGAGCATGATGACCTTGTAGTCCTTGACGCAGACCTTGCCGGTGCCACAAAGACAGGCGTATTCCAAAAAGAATTCCCGGATCGTCATATAGACTGCGGTATCGCAGAGGCAGATATGGCAGGCATAGCGGCAGGTCTTGCTACATGCGGTAAGGTGCCGTTTATGAGTTCTTTTGCCATGTTTGCAGCAGGCAGAGCCTTTGAGCAGGTTAGAAATTCCATCGGCTATCCCCACCTTAACGTAAAAATCGGCGCTACCCATGCGGGGATTTCCGTAGGTGAAGACGGTGCTACCCACCAGTGTAATGAGGATATCGCCCTTATGCGCACCATCCCCGGCATGACTGTTATTAATCCTTCCGACGATGTGGAAGCAAGGGCAGCAGTCCGTGCGGCATATGAATATGAAGGTCCTGTATATCTTCGCTTCGGGCGCCTTGCCATTCCCGTTATTAACGACCGCCCGGACTATAAATTTGAGATTGGCAAGGGCATAGTGATGCGCCCCGGAAAGGACGTTAGCATTATCGCAACCGGTCTTTGCGTAGGCGAGTCCCTGGAAGCCGCAAAGATATTGGCGGATAAAGGAATCGATGCCGAGGTTATAAATATCCACACCATAAAGCCTTTAGATGCGGAGCTTATCGCAAATTCCGCAAAGAAGACGGGCAAGGTAATTACCGTAGAAGAGCATTCCGTAATAGGAGGTCTTGGAGAAGCGGTGGCAAGCGCATTATCCGAAAATTGCCCCACGCCCCTTCTTAAAATCGGCGTAAACGATACCTTCGGCGAGTCCGGTCCCGCAGCGGAGCTTTTGGTTAAATACGGCCTTACCGCAGAGCCCATCGCCAGGAAGGCGGAAGAATTTGTAAA
>CAJOQM010000019.1 GCA_905236845.1 uncultured Lachnospiraceae bacterium
AGGACACTCCTACGACTAGACTCAAGCTGCGCCTTTGGCTTGCTTTCGTCAAGTTCTCTGGATGGCTTGGTGGCATCCCACCTGCCCGCATTAAAATAAACTTATTTAATCAGCTTTTCCCTAAATTCGCCGGGAGGTAGATATGGCCGAAGAACGCAGAAAGAACAAAAGACTTGCCTTGGATGTTTCCGTTCAGTTAGAGCGTCTTGACAATGACGGTATTACTACACTGAAGTTTGCTAATGTCCAGGTTCAGGATATTTCAAAGTCGGGTATGGGATTTACCTGTGCAGAAAAGCTTGAAGTAGGCAGTTTTTATGATGTCCGCCTTCAGATCTGGACAAAGGAGATAATCTCTGCCGTCGTTGAAATCGTTCGCGCATCGGATGGAGATAACGGAGTCTATCGTTACGGCTCCACCTTTATCGGAATGACGGAGACAGATTCGTTAAAGATTGAAATTTACGAGATTTTCAATGAATTTAATTAAGAACGATAATGCTTTTCATATCCTCGTAGAACCGGGGATATGAGATGTCTACGCAGTCGGCATCATTTATTGTCGTTTCCGAAGTGGCATTTAAGGCGGCCACCGTTTCGCTCATGGCGATGCGGTGGTCTTTTTTGCTTTCTACCATAGCTCCGTGCAGGAGCCGGGCGCTTTTAAGACCCTGTATTACCATGCCGTCGTCCGTAGGGGTGACTTTCCCTCCCATAGCATTTAAAAAGGCGGTCGTAGTAGCTATTCTGTCGGATTCTTTGGCTTTTAGCTCCTTTGCGTCCCGGATGTATGTATTTCCTTCTGCGGCTGTCGCTAACACTGCTATTACCGGAATTTCATCTATGAGGGCAGGGATAATATCCCCTTCAATTACCGTAGAATTAAGCTCTGAATATTTTACATTTAGGTCGCATACAGGCTCTCCCGATACAATACGTTCGTTTAGCCTTGTAATATCGGCTCCCATATTTTCGCACACATTCAATATTCCCGCACGGGTGGGGTTTACGCATACGTTTTTAATAAGGATTTCAGAGCCGGGAGTAATAAGCGCGGCAGCTATAAAATATGCGGCAGAAGATATATCCGAGGGCACGGTTATATCCATTGCGTAAAGTTCGTCGCATTTTTTGACAGAAGTCGTAAGCTGCGATACCGATATATCAGCTCCGAAGGCTTTAAGCATGCGCTCCGTATGATCGCGGGACTTTGAAGGCTCCGTTACGGAGGTTTCGCCTTTGGCATAAAGCCCTGCCAGTAAAATAGCGGATTTTACCTGGGCTGATGCTATGTTTATTGAGATGTCTGTTCCCGTAAGATGCGCAGGAGATATTTTAAGAGGGGCGGTTTCGGGATTATTTATCCCTTTGATATCAGCCCCAAGCTTTGCCAAAGGATCGATAATTCTTTTCATGGGGCGGGAATTTAGGGAATCGTCTCCGGATAAGATGCTCTCAAAAGGCTGGCCTGACAATATACCGCTTATAAGGCGGGTAGTGGTGCCGCTGTTTCCAGTGTTTAAGATATCTGAAGGAGCCTTAAGCCCCTTTAGACCAACGCCGTGTACTGTTACTTCGCCTGCATTTTCATCTGCTTCTATATTTACCCCAAGGCTTCGAAATACGTTTATGGTGGATAATACGTCGGCAGACATAAGGCAATTATGGATATGGGTAGTGCCTTTTGCTATAGCGCCGAACATAACGGCTCTGTGGGATATTGATTTGTCCGCAGGGGGAGTGATTTCGCCCTGCAGGGATTTTATTGGTTTAATAATTCTTTTATTCATTTTAATTTATCTCGTAAACAGTATATCTGAATTTCTTTAGGAGCTCTTTTGATTTATCCAGGGCATCCTGTGTGTAGAATTCGATTTTAAGAACACCGTCCTCGAATTCCCTGTTATGCTCGATTCCTATATTTTTTATGCTTATATGGTGGGTGGCAAGACGGGTTGCTATGGTAGCAATCTCACCTTCCTCGTCAATAAGGTCGCAGCGAAGAGCAAAGGAATCCACAATGCCTCCGCCGGAGCGAACGTCCATGGTATCCCTGAAATCTCTGGCGGTAGAGAAGAATTCCGTGACCACGGAATTTTTCTGACCTTCTATCAGCGTCTTTACATCCTTAAGGGCATCTATATATTCGCTTAGCACGGGAAGTATCTGGGCTTTGTTTTCATCGGATATAAAGGACCACATGGCAGGAGAGGAGGATGATATCCTCGTAATATCCCGAAATCCTCCGGCTGCAATGGTCTTAAGGACTCCCGCTTCATTATCGTTATCCTTTACGACATTTACCAAAGCTGCGGATACAATATGGGGCAGATGGCTTACACAGGCCGTTGCGTGATCGTGCTCGTCTACAGTAAGCTTTATGGGGATTACATCTAGGCTGCCAAGGAACTCCATATAGCTTTCCACCAAAGAAGGGTCATTGTTCCCCGAAGGTGTTACTATATAATATGCGTTTTCAAGAAGATATGCGTTTGACTGGGCGTATCCTGCCTTTTCCGTACCTGCCATGGGATGGCCGCCTATGAAAATATCATTAAGGCCCGCTTCTTTTGCGGCATCGTGAATTGGTTGCTTTATGCTTGATACATCGCTTACAAGCTTTAGGTCAAAATTATCGTCTCTTTGCCGCACCTTAGAAAGAGCATCTATCATATCAAGGTTTGTGCTTATTGGGGCACTTAGAATCACTGCGTCATATCCTGCCGCAGCAGATGATATATCCTTTGATGCTTCGTTAATAACGCCGTCTTTAAGGGCGCTTTCAAGACTTTCGTCGGATGAATCTATCCCCAGGATGTATACGCTGTCATTATATTTGCGCCTTATCGTCCTTGCAAGAGAGCCCCCTATAAGACCAAGCCCCGCTATTGCTATTTTCTTAAAATCCGTTGTTTTTTCCGTGTTTGCACTCATAGCGAATATCTTATCAGTATGGCTTTAAGATGTCAAACGATTCATGGGGGTATTTGCGTTTATCCCGCAGCCGTGTCACAATATCTTGACGAATATTGCATGTGATGATACAATATCTGCCATAGTTATATTATTGAAAGTGAGGTGTTTTGATGGATTCGGATGCGGACCCGCTTAGTATTACTTTATTGTTTATAGTGCTTATAATCATTGATTTTCTCCTTAGCGCATTTACTTCCGCCATTGACAACGGAGGCTTGTCTCATCTTGATGATTCGGCGGATGAAGGAAAATCAGGCAAAGCTTCGCTGCTTTCCGGAAATATCGGGCGGTTTATGATGGTTAGAGAGGCATTTATATGCTTGTTTAATCTTGTTATCGGAGCTCTTGCCGTAAGGAAATACGGCGCCGTTATGGTTTACATAACTAGGGCTTCGGGTATGGCTGTGCCCCTTGTTTATGTGCTTTCGGGAATGGTTGTTTTTCTCATAATAATGTGGCTGGGTGTTTATCTTCCGTGGAAGCTCGGAGAAAGAAATCCTTCGGGATGGACAAAGCGTCTTTTATCCCCCGGGGTGTTTTTTTATGAGTTATGTACACCTGTTGTGGTAATAATAGATAATCTTTCAAAATTTTCCGCATATATTTTCAGGATTGATTTATCCCAGCGGCTTGATGATGTTACGGAAGAAGAAATCATTTCCATGGTAAATGAAGGTCATGAGCAGGGAGTTATTCACAAATCCGAAGCGGATATGATAGCCAATATCTTTGAGCTTGACGATAAGAACTGCGAAGATATAATGACTGTTCGCCGCAATATCATAGCCATAGATGCATCGACACCTTTGGGAGATGCTCTGGGATTTATGCTTGAAAGCAACTGTTCGCGTTTTCCCGTATATGAGGAAGACATCGATCATATAAAAGGAATGATTCACATAAAGGATGCTTTTGAGATTTCCAGAAGCTGCGAGGACCTTTCGGTACCTGTGGGCAATGTAAAGAATCTCGTTCGGGAGGTTCATTTCGTGCCGGAGACACAGGGTATAAACACCCTGTTTAAGTCTATGCAAAGACAAAAGCAGCATATAGTCATTGTCGTTGATGAATACGGTCAGACATCCGGTATCGTTGCTATGGAGGATATTCTCGAAGAGATAGTGGGAAATATCGAAGACGAGCATGACGATGAAGAGCAGACTGTGATCAAAAGGGATGATAATTCCTTCCTTTTAAGCGGCATGGCAGACCTTGAGGATGTAGAGGATGCGTTAGCGATAGAATTTGATGATGAAGCCGATGTAGATACATTAAACGGCTTTTTGATAACGCTCATAGACAAGATTCCCGAGGATAACGAAGAGTATGAGGTGGAGTATGAGGGGTGGCTTTTCAGGATCCTCTCCGTAGATAACAAGACTATTAAAACTGTCTCCGCCGTCAAATTAAACAAAGAAGAGAGTTAAGAAAGGATACAAAATGTCAGGACATTCAAAATTTGCTAATATCAAACACAAGAAAGAAAAAAACGATAAGGCAAGAGGAAAGATTTTTACCATTATCGGCCGTGAGATTGCCGTTGCCGTTAAAGCAGGCGGTCCGGATCCCAACAACAATTCAAAGCTTCGGGATGTTATTGCCAAAGCAAAGGCAAGCAACATGCCTTCCGACACTATCGAGCGGGGCATAAAGAAAGCTGCCGGTGAAGCCGGTGATGTAAATTACGAGTCTGTTACATATGAAGGATACGGACCAAACGGTACGGCTATCATAGTCCGGGCTCTTACGGACAACAAAAACCGTACCGCAGCCGATGTAAGAAGCGCTTTTACAAAGGGCAACGGAAGTATCGGTACCCAGGGCTGCGTTTCCTTTATGTTTGACGAAAAGGGTCAGATTATAGTTGCCAAAGAAGAATATGAAACCGACCCCGACGATCTTATGATGATTGCCCTTGACGCCGGTGCCGAGGATTTTTCCGAGGATGATGACAGCTATGAGATACTGACGGATCCTTCGTCCTTTAGCGAAGTCAGGGAGAATCTTGAAAACCAGAATATTCCTATGGCAAGCGCAGAGGTTACCATGATTCCGCAAAATTACGTAAGCTTAACTGACGAACAGGATATTTATCATATCCGGAAGACATTAGATCTTCTCGATGAATGTGAGGATGTGCAGGAAGTTTATCATAACTGGGAAGAGGGCGAATAATTAAAGCATGGCTTCCCGAAAGAAGAAAAAAAAGGATTCCCATCCTGTCATACGAGATAACCTTATACTTATATGCGTAGGGCTTATATGCCTGCTTTTACTTTTATCCCTTTTTGGCATGGGAGATAATGTGGGAGCCGCTTTAAAGACCTTCCAAAAGGGAGCCTTTGGATTATGCGCATATTTATTCCCCATTGCCCTTTTTGCTATAGTTTTAAGCGCCTATATAAGCTCAAAGAAAAATACGCTTAAGATAATTTGCAGCGGATTGCTTTTTTGGCTTATATGCTTTATGGCTGAGCTTATATGCGGGCAATACAGCCATAGCTCAACTGTTGTTACAGCCTGGAATTACGGTATCGCCACAGGTCTTGGCGGAGGCGCCTTCGGAGGGATACTTTCGTTTCTTATAAGAAATTCCCTTGGGCTTGCCTGGTCAGTGCTTATAGACCTTGCTTTGGCTATAGTCTGCCTTGTAATAATTACCGAAAAATCCTTTATAGGGCTTTTGGGCAGAGGCTCCAAGAAAGCTTATAAATCCGCAAAGGAAGATATAAGCGCCCGGAGGCAAAATGCCCAAATGCGCCGCAGGGAAAGGGAAGAGAGCGCAGATGGAGCTTTAGATGAAGAGCAGGATGTGCGTAAATCCCTTAGAAGAATAGACCGAAAAGCAGAAGGCGTTACATTTAATACTGATTTAAGAAATACAGTAGATGCAGGAAAACCTGCATCGGAAACGGATTTTGAATCCGAAGCTGCATCACCGAATCTGCAATCTGCTCCCGAAATGCCCAAATTAAACAGGGAAGACGGTATGCATGAGCTGGGTCTTAATTCGGATGCTGAAGAAAAAATCGTTGAAAACGCTGAAAATACCGCATATTTTTCAAATACCGTGGTAGAAGAGATAACTCCGGGATCGCCTGCTGCCGATGATGAGCCGGAAGCTAAAGAGCCTGAAATTGAAGCGCCCAAAGAGCAGGATGTAGAATTTGAAGAACCCGAAGTTATTGAGCAGGATATTGACGCATCGGAAACTGATGACTCAAAGGAAGCTTCCCGGATTGACGGGGAAGCAGCACCTGCAAAGACGCCTTTGAAGCCTTCAAAATACAACCTTCCGCCCCTTTCCCTTTTGGCAGATCCTAAAGGAGCAAACGGCGCAGGCAGCGATGCGGGGCTTAAGGAAAATGCAGATAAACTTGTTTCTGTACTTGCAAGCTTCGGAGTGGATGTAACGGTTACGGGATATGAAGAAGGTCCCACCGTTACAAGATACGAGATTCTACCTCCCGTGGGAGTAAAGATAAGCCGTATATTGGGTCTTAGCGATGATATTAAGCTTGCTCTTGCAGCTCCGGATATCAGGATAGAAGCCCCGATTCCCGGTAAATCCGCTATTGGAATCGAGGTGCCCAATAAGTCCAGGCAGACGGTATATCTTAAAGAGCTCCTTCAGGGGGCTTCCATGAAGAAAAACACTTCAAAGATTGCTTTTGCAGCGGGAAAGAGGATAGACGGAACAGCAGTATGCGCAGATATTGCAAAGATGCCCCATGTACTTATAGCGGGAGCTACGGGCTCGGGTAAATCCGTTTGTATAAATACGATCATTATGAGCATTTTATTTAGGGCAAAGCCTGATGAAGTAAAGCTTATTATGATAGATCCCAAGGTTGTTGAGCTTTCCGTATATAATGGAATACCGCATCTTTTGACGCCTGTGGTAACTGATCCAAAGAAGGCTTCAAGCGCTCTTAACTGGGCTGTTGTGGAAATGACAAGACGTTACAAGCTTTTTGCGGATGCCCATGTACGGGATATGTCTTCGTACAATTCAAAGGCCGCAAAAGACGGTGAGGAGATTTTGCCGCAGATAGTAATCGTGGTAGATGAGCTTGCAGATCTTATGATGGTAGCCGCAAAGGAAGTAGAAGACGCCATATGCCGGCTCGCCCAGCTTGCAAGGGCTGCGGGGCTTCATTTGATTATAGCTACCCAAAGACCTTCCGTAAACGTTATTACCGGTCTTATAAAGGCAAATATGCCTTCCCGCATAGCTTTTGCCGTATCTTCCGGAGTGGATTCAAGAACCATTCTTGATATGAACGGTGCGGAAAAGCTATTAGGTAACGGAGATATGCTGTATTTCCCTCAGGGGATGTCAAAGCCCGAAAGGGTGCAGGGAGCCTTTGTATCCGATGAAGAGGTGGGTAAGACAGTTTCGTATATAAAGGAGCAGGCAGGAGGCGAAGCCGAGTATGACGAATCCATACAGGAAACACCGGTGGCTTCTGTTTCAGGTTCCTCCGGAGCCGCAGCATCAGATGAAGGCGATAACAGGGATGAGCTATTTGAAAGCGCAGGGCTTTTTCTTATAGAGCAGGATAAGGCATCCATCGGGTCTTTGCAGCGTAAATTCCGCATTGGATTTAACAGGGCCGCCCGCATAGTCGACCAGCTTGAAGAAGCCGGTGTCCTTGGTCCTGAGGAAGGCACCAAGCCAAGGAAAATACTTATGAGCCGGGAAGAATTTAATCAAATATTATAACTTCTATCAGGAGAACATAGAGTAAACAAGACGCAGTCGAAGTATGAGCTTCGCAACACATTTAAAAAGGAGATACCCATGAAGTCAGATATTGAGATAGCACAGGAATCTGTAATGTCGCCCATTGAGGATGTGGCAGCATCCGTAGGCATAGACAGAGACGATCTTGAATTTTACGGTAAATACAAGGCAAAGCTTTCAGATGAGCTTCTTGACAAGATTTCCAAAAACAAAGATTCCAAGCTGGTTTTGGTAACTGCGGTAAACCCCACTCCCGCAGGTGAAGGTAAGACTACTACCAGTATCGGCCTTGCCCAGGCTCTCTGGAAGAGAAACAAAAAGGCCGTGCTTGCTCTTCGCGAGCCTTCATTGGGGCCTTGCTTCGGTATAAAGGGCGGGGCTGCCGGCGGCGGATATGCCCAGGTAGTTCCCATGGAGGATTTAAACCTTCATTTTACCGGAGATTTTCATGCGATTACTTCCGCAAACAATCTTCTTGCCGCTATGCTGGACAATCATATCCAGCAGGGAAACGAGCTTGATATAGATACACGCCAGGTGGTATGGAAAAGATGTCTTGATATGAATGACAGATCTCTTCGAAACCTCGTGGTAGGTCTTGGCGCAAAGGCTGACGGTTTTGTTCGGGAAGATCACTTCGTAATATCCGTTGCCTCCGAGATAATGGCGGTATTTTGCCTTGCGGAGGATATGGATGATCTTAAAAAACGCTTGTCCCGGATGATAGTCGCATATACCAGAGACGGAAAGCCCGTAACCGCAGGAGACCTTAAGGCTACAGGCGCCATGGCGGCTCTCCTTAAGGATGCCATTAAGCCAAATCTTATACAGACTCTTGAGCATACCCCCGCTGTAGTTCACGGAGGTCCCTTTGCAAATATCGCCCACGGATGCAATTCCGTAAGAGCTACAAGGACAGCTATGAAGCTTGGCGATATCTGCGTTACGGAGGCAGGCTTCGGTGCGGATTTAGGAGCGGAGAAATTCTTTGATATAAAGTGCCGCATGGCAGGCCTTAAGCCCGATGCCGTAGTCCTTGTAGCGACAGTACGAGCCATGAAATATAACGGAGGGGTTCCCAAGACAGATCTTTCAGAGCCTAACCTTGAAGCTCTTAAAAAAGGCATTTGCAATCTGGAAAAGCATATAGAAAATATCCAGAAATACAATGTGCCTCTTGTAGTTACGCTAAACCGCTTTGTTACGGATTCCGACGAAGAGCTTAAATATGTGGAAGAATTCGTCCGGGGCAAGGGTTGCGATTTTGCTCTTTCGGAAGTATGGGAAAAGGGCGGCGAAGGCGGTCTTGATCTTGCTGACGCCGTTATTAACACTCTCGATACAAAGACTTCTTCCTTTAAGCCTGTTTACAATGAGAACAAGCCCATTAAGGAAAAGATAGAAACCATAGCAAAAGAAATCTACGGAGCGGGGGCAGTTACTTATTCCGCCCAGGCGGATAGCGAGATAAAGCGCATGGAGAGCCTTGGACTTGATAAGATTCCCGTATGCATGGCAAAGACCCAATATTCTTTGTCGGATAACGAAAAGGTTCTGGGCCGACCTGACGGATTTACTCTTAATGTGCGGGAGCTTTATCCTTCGGCGGGGGCAGGCTTCCTTGTAGCGGTGACAGGCTCTATTATGACCATGCCGGGGCTCCCCAGGAAACCTGCGGCAGAGGGCATTGATGTAATTGACGGCAAGATTACGGGACTGTTTTAGGAGTGCGGTAAATCCGGGTTTAATCCGCTATCATATTGCGTTTTATCAAAATATACACAGGGGTAGTTTTCAAATATGATATGTCAATATTGTGGACAGGAGATTGATGACGGGGCAATCTGGTGCCCTGCCTGCGGCCGGGAAAACAGAATGGTTCCCGACTACAGCCTGATAGAAGATACGGAATTTCAGGAACAGATCTCGAAACAGGAAAGGGAAAAGAGAATAAAGGATTCTTTGGAAGAAGAGGAATTGAATCGTATAAAGCGGGACAATTCCAGGAGGCGCCGTGCTGTTATTGTTATTTTTACCCTGATTATCATAGGGGCTATGGTTATAGGCGAGATGAAATATCAGGATTATGTTCACGCACATTCCTATGATTACCAGATAGAACACGCACAATTAAGCTTTGAAGATAAAGATTATGAGAGCGCCTTATCCTATGCGGATACAGCATCTACTTTGGATTCTGATAAAATCGCACCCTGGTATATACTTGCATATTCCTATTACGAGCTTGGTGATAATGATGAGGCTGCGAATATCCTTGAAACCGTGCTTAATAACGGGCTCATAATGGATGAATATACTCCGGAGGATATATATTCTCTTTTGTGCAGTGTATATGACGAAAACGGGGAGTACGATAAGATTCGAAATCTTGCCATAGATTGTAAGGAAAAATACGAGGATGAATACGCCTCTGTATTTAATCAATATCTGGTGGAGGTTCCCGTGTTTTCCGAGCTTGGAGGGGATTATGAAAAGCCGGTTACGGTTTCTTTAAAAGCGGAGTCCTCGTCTTATACGATTTATTATACCCTTGACGGGTCAGAACCGGATCTTAATTCTGATGTATATAAGGAGGCCATAGTCCTTCCGGAAGGTGAAACCACCATTACCGCTGTTTGTGTGGATTCAAAGGGAAATATGAGCCTTAGCGTATCCCAGACATACGAGATTACCCTGCTTCCGCCGGATCCTCCGAATGTAACCCCCGCAAGCGGCACCTATACATCGGCAGTATCGGTTATAGTGGAAGTCCCTACAGGATGTACGGCTTATTATACCTGGGACGGGTCAACACCTGATGAGGATTCTTATGAATACAAGAATCCTCTTGATATGCCCGAAGGAAATAATATTTTCACGGTTATTTTGATTGATACTAACGGGATTTCCAGTAAAACCGTTACCAGGAATTATGTTTATATCCCTGATAATACGGATTTAAATAACGTAAATACACAGGATGAAGATTCAGAGGATGAAGCAGTGGACGAAGAGGTTTGATTTTATATGAATAAAGAGCGAAAAGCAGCCCTTTCGGGAAAAGAGTTTTCGATAATTTGCGGTGCCTGTGACCGCAATATAAAGACAATAGAAGATGAGTTTGATGTGAGATTAAATTACCGGGATGATGAAATTTCCGTATCGGGAAGCGATGCATCCATGCGTATGGCGCTTCATGTGATTGACGACCTTTGTAATCTTGCAAGAAAAGAAGAAGAGATTACGGAGCAAAGGCTTCGCTATGCCATAGATCTTGCGGTTGAAAATGAAGAAAGATCCATTGCGGATATTGATAAATCCGTGATTTGCCATACTACATCGGGAAAACCCATAGCTCCCAAGACATTTGGACAGCAGAATTATGTAAACCTCATGCGGGATAAGATGATAGTCTTTGGGACGGGACCTGCGGGAACGGGAAAGACGTACCTTGCCATGGCCATGGCTATCACCGCATTTAAGAATGAAGAAGTTTCAAGGATAATACTGACCAGACCTGCAATAGAGGCAGGAGAAAAGCTGGGGTTTCTCCCGGGCGATCTGCAAAGCAAAGTAGATCCGTATCTTCGACCTTTATATGATGCATTGTATCAGATAATGGGTGCGGAGAATTTCGAAAAGAATGCATCCAAGGGGCTTATAGAAGTAGCCCCCCTTGCGTATATGAGAGGAAGAACCCTGGATAATGCATATATTATACTGGACGAAGCGCAGAATACAACGCCTGCCCAGATGAAGATGTTTCTTACACGTATAGGATTTGGGTCAAAGGTAGTGGTAACGGGCGACGAAACCCAAAAAGACCTTTCTCCCGGAGCTGTATCGGGGCTTACGCATGCCCTTAAGGTATTAAACAAGATTGATGAAATAGGAGTCTGCCGCCTTACATCAAAAGATGTGGTGCGTCATCCCCTTGTACAAAAGATAGTTAAAGCATATGAAGCAAATGAAAAAAAACGAACAGCAAAAAAATAATAATTTAAAAGAGCCCCAGCCGATATATTCATACAAGCCTAAAAGGTATTATATTTTCATGCCGTTTGTTCTCATTCTTCCGGCTCTTTTGGCGGGAGGGCTTTCATGGCGTAAAGGACTTACTTTTTATAATTTTGAGACATACGCATATCTTGCCGTAGCCCTTTTATGCGGTATTATGATACTGTTCGGATTTTTAAGATACAGGAGCGAAGCAGATCTTTTTGACCAGATTTTCAGAAATTACAGAAGAGTTGCCCTCTGTGTATTTTTGGTATGCGTATTTCTGGCGGTATTTTCATATCTTCCGGCTTTCAGTGAGCCGGTGCTTTTCCTTGCCGCTCTTGTAAGTATATCTTTGGGACCTGCTTTGGGATTTATGATTCCCGGGCTTTTGACATTGCTTTTGTCGATGATTATGGGCTATGGGATTTACCATACCATGTTTCTTTTAATGATGATCATAATAGGCAGCATTTTAGACGGGGAAGTCCTTTCGGGAAAGACTTCAAGAAAGTGGCTTGTATATGATTTTTTGGTATTTTGCATAGTTTCATCTTTTTCCGTTATGTTTTCGTATCTCGAAAACAACGGGCTTGAAAATCTGAACATAATTTACGCTGTATGCGGCGCCTTGTTCTCATTTATACTTGTAATGATCTTTGAAGCTTTTTTGGGAAGAGCCGTTTCAAAGAAGGATTACGTAAAGCTTAAAAAGATAATGGGCGACGACTTTATATTAAGGTCACAGATGCGTAATTTTGATAAAGATTTTTATGAAAGATCGTCATTTATATCAAGATGCGCCGTTTCTGTTGCGGCTCATATCGGAGCGGACGGTCTTCTTACGGAGGCTGCGGGTTTTTATTACAGACTTGGAAATCTGGGAGATAAGGAGAGTGTGGATAACGGAATAGATCTTGCTCTTGAATATGAATTTCCCGGGGATCTTAT
>CAJOQM010000020.1 GCA_905236845.1 uncultured Lachnospiraceae bacterium
AAGTGCTTGTCATCACTAACTGCACCGACAGGGCTACGACTAGACTCAGACATCGCCTAGCGGCTCGTCTTCGTCAAGTTCTCTGCCTCGATTCCGAGTCTGGGTAGTAAAACACAAAGTGCTCAAGCTCTTTAGAGCCTGGGCTTTTTTAAAATTTAATATGTCTGCGTAGCTCAGTTGGATAGAGCGACCGCCTCCTAAGCGGTAGGTCGGAGGTTCGAATCCTCTCGCGGACGCTGTGAGGAGCCTATCAGGGCTCCTCTTTGTTTTGTGTTAGGCGCTCCTTTATATCATTTAGTCTTCTTTTGTCTGTTAAAGAATAATGGGCTTCATTTGTCTGAACTTCATGTCCTGAGATTAAGGCTTTATCAGAAGCAGAAAAGCCCATTTCAATCAGCTTTGAATTAAGGCTCTGCCTTTACAATCCGCCAAAGAGCTGCGCCCTCTGAACACCGCTCTAATTAATTATTCGTATGAAAATGGCAGTACCCTGAAAATCGGAACTAATATCAGGTACAACAAAATTCAATTGATGGGATGATGAAGCTTTTTAACAATGGTCTGACAAAATAAGAACAAGAAAAACTCGTGCCTTTAATTGAGTATTTAAAGACCAATGAAACCATCTTTGAAAAAGGGTTTAGAGCCGATAAGAGTGCTCTTAAATATAATAATGGTGAAATAATTACTTTGTTTAGGGTGGACGTCGAAAATATTTGTATGAACATGCCGAAAAAAGATATACAGCCCATCAAGGAAACACTTAAGTCTATGGATGAGATTTTGTAGGTTGTGAAGATTGTGCAATTGTTATTCATGCGTTAACTTTGATCTGGCATCCGGACTGTGTCCGGATGTTTTCCTTTACACACTCCACATATATGAGATATAATAGAAAAAAATTTGCGAATTCAGGAGACGGTTAATGCTTGATATAGATGTTACAATAGATAATGACAAAATTGTATATTCTTTGGTCGGAAACCTGAATACCAGTACTGCGCAGAAATTCAGAGATTGCCTGGAGTTGCACACAGATTTCAAGAGTATTATTGTCTTTGATTTTTTAAAGATTAAATATATATCCAGCGACGGACTTCGTGTGCTTTTGGATTTTCAGCTGAAGGTGGATGATAAAAAGGGCGAGCTGAAAATTATTAATGTATCTTCGGATATAATGGAAGTGCTCGAGCTCACCGGCTTTACAAATGTACTTGTTATAGAATCATCAGATGGAGAAAATGATGGATAACAAATTGTATTTAAATCTTGAAAAGGATAATCTTTTTAATAAAATGATATTGGCTCCCCACAGCGAATTAAACAACGATATCTATGTGGCTGTGGAAAGATTTCTCAGAAAAAATCCCGTAGGAGATTTTAAGTTGAGTATTTACATAAGCGAGTTGGGCGAATTCATGAAAGAAAAATTCAAGGAGCTGTATAAAGAACACTACAAGGATGAATATCGTGTAATAAGAAGGGAAATGTTTCATAACAATGTAAGAGGAGCCATTCTTGTGGCTATCGCATTTGGATTGATTTATCTGTGGTTTGTACTTTCTCACATCTACTCCAATAATGTTGGTCTGGTAGTTCTGGGAAATATGGGTGTTTTCTTTCTTTGGGAAATCGGCTCAAACTACTTTGTAAGATTATCCCTAAAGCAAAATCTGAGATTATACAAAAGTGCGTTGAATGCTGATATAGATTTCGTGAATTATAAAAACAAGAAAGGGTAATATTACTTAATGCTTTTATCCTGAATTTCATAATAAAAATCTTGACAACCATATGTGTTTTGTGATATATTACGCTTCGTGAAAAAATCACCCGAAGACAGCAAGTGCTTTAAGGATACGTTCTTTTAGCGTAATTTTCCGGAAGGAATGCTTGCCGAGGAGTACATCATATATGCGCATTTTGCGTTTTAGTTTGTGTGTTCTCTTACTGTCCGGGTAGGAGATTTTTTTATGCCCAAGGTTACTGCACACAGTAACAACAGAATATACAGAAAGGAGAACATGCAAAATGGCAAAAGTAGAGCTCAAAAAGCCTGTAGTCGACGAGATTGCAGCAAACATAAAAGATGCTACATCTGTTGTGCTTGTTGATTACAGAGGTCTTACCGTAGAGGAAGATACAAGGCTGCGTGCATCACTTCGTGAAGCAGGTCTTACATACAAGGTCTACAAGAACACAATGATGCGCTTTGCTGTAGAGGGTACACCTTTTGAATCATTGAAGGATGACCTTAAGGGACCTAACGCAGTAGTTATTTCAAAGGAAGATGCTACAGCGCCCGCAAGGCTTATTGCAAAATTTGCAAAGACTTCACCTGCCCTTGAAATAAGAAGCGGTGTAGTCGAAGGTCAGTATTATGATCAGGAAGGTCTTATTGCTCTTTCAAAGGTACCTTCAAGAGAAGAACTTCTCTCAAAGCTGCTTGGTTCAATGCAGTCACCTGTATCGAACTTTGCTCGTGTATTGCAGCAGATTGCAGACAATGGCGGCGCTACATCCGTAGAGAAGCCTGAGGAAGCGACAGCTGAAGCGCCCGCAGAAGAAGCAGCACCTGCAGAGGAAGCAGCCGAGGCTCCCGCAGAAGAGGCTCCCGCTGAGGAAGCAGCTCCCACAGAAGAGGCAACTGAAGCACCTGCAGAAGAAGCGGCTGCAGATGAAGCACCCGCAGAAACAGAAGAATAATTTAAAATTTTTAACAGGAGGAAAATAAAAATGGCTAGGTTATCAACAGAAGAATTTATTGAAGCTATAAAAGAACTCACTGTCCTTGAACTTAACGATCTTGTAAAGGCATGTGAGGAAGAGTTCGGCGTATCTGCAGCAGCAGGCGTTGTAGTTGCAGCAGCAGGCGGTGCTGACGGCGCTGCAGGCGGCGATGATGCATCAGAGGTAAACGTAGAGCTTACCGAAATCGGACCCAACAAGGTAAAGGTTATAAAGGTTGTTCGCGAGATTACCGGCCTTGGCCTCAAGGAAGCAAAGGAACTCGTAGACGGAGCTCCCGGCATCGTAAAGGAAAACTGCGAGAAGGCAGAGGCAGACGATATCAAGGCCAAGCTCGAAGCAGAGGGTGCTGTTGTTTCTTTCAAGTAAGAAGCGCCTGATTATATGATTTATGAAGCTTCCCCGATTTGCGGGGGAGCTTTTTTGTGCCTTGCCGGATTTTCCCTGACGATTTTTCGGCGTGATTTGCCAAATTCATGACTATCTGATACTATAAATCCATGTCGGGAACATTATATATTACAGCTACTCCTATCGGAAACATGGAGGATATCACATACAGGGCGGTTCGCATTCTGAAAGAGGTGGATCTTATTGCTGCGGAGGATACGCGTAATTCCAGGCGAATCCTGTCCCGGTATGATATTCACACGCCTATGACAAGCTATCATGAGCATAACAAGATAGAAAAGGCCTATGAGCTTGTAGACATGCTAAAGGACGGCAAGGATATCGCCCTTATTACAGATGCCGGGATGCCGGCTATTTCCGATCCCGGGGAAGAACTGGTAAGGATAGCAGCTGATGTCGGGATAGATGTGTGCGTGGTGCCGGGAGCGTCGGCCTCGGTGTCTGCCCTTGCGGTGTCAGGGCTTCCTGCCCGCAGGTTCGCTTTTGAGGCGTTTCTCCCAAAGGACAAAAAGAAACGCCGTGCCATCCTTGAAGAATTAAAAAACGAAACCCGTACCATAATAATGTACGAGGCACCGCATCATCTAAAGGCATTGTTGAGCGAGCTTGCGCCGGTGCTGGGAAACAGTCGCAAAATCAGCCTGTGCCGGGAGCTTACCAAGGTGCACGAAGAAGTAGAACGTACTTCCATAGGTGATGCGATTGCTTCCTACGGGAGCGAAAAGGAGCCCCGGGGAGAATACGTCCTTGTAATAGAAGGTAAAAGCGCTGATGAGATCGAAGCCGAAAGGCAGGCGGCCTGGGAAGATATCTCAATCGAAGAGCATGTAAGACGTTATGAAGATGAAGGAATGGATCACAAGGAAGCTATGAAAATGGCGGCGTCGGATCGCGGCGTGCCGAAACGGGAAATTTATAACGCACTTCACAAAAAGAAGGATTGATTTTTTTGAAAAAAGCTTTATAATGGGGTTAAGTCTTCGGAAAAAATTCCGATATAGACAATGAACGATAGTGTCTGTGCGGACAGGGATGTCCCGCAGCGGGATTACCGCATAATCAAAGGAGTGATGCATATGTCAGTTATTTCAAGTCTGGTCAACAATTCGACCACAAGTTCAAGTTCCTCTTATTTCAGCTCTTTGCTTGGATCATCATCAACGTCTACATCAAGCCTCGGCCTGACAGATTATGCGATGATTAAAAGCGGCGCATATTATAAGCTTATGAAGGCTTATTATGCAGAAGAAGATTCTACATCCACTTCCTTAAGCGAAGAGGACGAAAAGTCCTACACGACCGCAAAGTCTGCAGCCGAAGATTTGGCGCAGTCTACAGCGTCTCTTATGAGCAGCGACTTTTCCGAAGACAACAGGGAAGACCTTTTGGCTTCCTTAAAGAGCTGGGTAGAAGACTACAATTCGCTTATTGAGTCCACAGATGATGTGGATGATACGGCGACTCTGCGCCAGGTGCTTTGGCTTACCCAAAGTACTTCTGCAAATGAGAATCTTTTAAGCAAGATCGGTATAACCGTTAATTCGGACAATACATTGTCTCTCGATGAGGATACCTTTGAGGATGCTGACCTTACTACCCTGAAGACTCTCTTTAGCAGGAGTCAGACTTCGTCTTATGGCAACAATGTTATTTCCAAAGCAGCTGCGACTTACAATGCGGCAGCATCTGTTATATCAGGCACATCAACGGGATCGGCATATACGGCCAGCGCCCAGTATGCAAACACATTGAGCGCAAGCTCCCTGTTTGACACTACGACCTGATTGCAGTAATCATTTTTGCAAAGCTTAAGAGCCCGGTTTAATCAGCCGGGCTCTTTTTGTATGCGTATTTTATTGATTGGCTATAGGTTAAGTCTCTTTTGTATCTCCGAAATCACGGAACGTCCTTTAAAGATAACGGCTCCCGCAAATACTACCACACTTACGATAAGGCATACTATCCATAGGGGCGGGCAGTCGTGTTTGAAAATGTTAAGAACCAGATAGGGCAATACACCTGCCAGAAGATTTGACAGGAGATAGCCCATGGCGTTTCCGCTTTTATCCAGCATTGCCAGGACAAAGTTCGCAATCATGGTCCCCATTAGTACAATGGGGACTATCCATTCCGAAGCAATGGTAAGAAATCCGGTAAAATACGCTGTAATCATCAGCATTATAAGAACAATAAATACATTAAGCGTAAGTATTCTTGAAGAATTTTTCCCTTTATACAGCCGCAGCAAACCGAATTCAAAAACTATAAGCCACATGCAGACAATAAGACTCCAGTGATGTGCGATTCCCCGCCCGAATCCAGTGGAATTCAGATGAAAAAGAAAATCCAGACCGATACTTACAATTATGACTGTGCTTACGATAAAAAGCTGTATTTTGTAAAAAATCGATGTAATCTTTAATGCTCCCTGTGTCGGAAAATATGGCTCTTCTGCCTTGCCGCTTAAGCGGCTTTGGCAAAATGGGCATTTTGTAAGGTCTCCGCCTATTTTTATGTCGCAATAAGGACAATATTTCATCGTATCACCTCCGTAGCGTAGGCGGTAACGGATATGCCGTCCGAAGACATTTCCCGAACCAGATTTTTAACTACCCGGGTGTTTGAATAAGGCGATGTAATCCCCAGGGTCAGAGTGCCGTTATAGCTGGTCATTACTACAAAAAGGTTCATGGAACTGCAAAATGCGCTGTAATTTTTTATCATCGGAACCAGTTGCTCCGGTGGCTTTTGGACTCCGAGATTTGAAAGTACAGCGGAAACTGCTCTGTCTGAGCTTTTTGTGCCGGATTTTACGACATATTGCTTTATGAAAAGCGGCGTTGCGCGGACGGGGGCAATGGACTCCATGGTTTCGTAATTATCCATTTGTTTTTTGATATTTTCCTCCGAAAGCTGCATCTGCATCTGTTCTCCGAATTCTGCGGAAAGCTCCGTCAGAGAAATATCTTCTTCAAAAATATGGGATACATTTATATTGTTAAAGAAATTCCTTGAAGTATTGGATGGATAATAATTTCGCAAATTTACCGGCATCGATATAGTGACAGGAGTTTTTTCCCGAAGGGGAGGCATGTCGGATTTTATGGCAAGCATAATCCGGGCGCCGATGTACGACGTAAGGGATGCACCCGCCTCCTTTGCCAGAGGAAGGATGTCGGAAACAGGCATCTGCACCTCGAAAAACTGCAGCTGGTCGTAGGGCAGAAGCAGCCCTGTGGGATGGTATGCTTTTTTCATGGAGAGCCCCTGGAGATTGATTCCCCGGTAGAATTTCCGGAAGCTGTCTTCGTTTAAGTCGTCAAGGGATGCTCCTGAATGGATATTTACATCATTGTATTTGCCGGGATACTTAAGGGTCAGGTATCCGTGGACTATGATGTTCAGAAATTCCAGGGCGCCTGTGCCGTCGGATATGGCGTGGAACAGATCCAGATTGATGCGGCAGCCAAAGTATGTCACGGCGTAGTGAAGCATGGCCTGCCCCGGCTGGTAAAGAGAAGGGCAGACCCGGCGGTGTTCCTCTTCCACTACGGGACGGATGTCGGAATCCTCCATATAATGCCAGAACAGCCCCCGGCGGATGCGTACCTGAAACTGCGGACGCACCTCAATAGCCCGTTCTACCGCCTGCTGCAGAATGTTCTGCTCTACGGGTTCGTACAGCGTGGCGCTTACTCGCAGGGTGCGGGTATCCCGCTTGTTGTATGTGGCGAGGAATACTTTCGCTACATTATCTACTTTATACCAGTTGTTTCTGTTCATGATTCACCTGTTTCGCTTATGTTCTGAAGGGAGCTGACGCACAAAATCCCCCAGACGCTTTATGGCATCTGCTGCCATGGGAAGAGGCATCTGCTGATATACATGCCAGCCGGCTTCCTCGATATCAAGGACAGCCCGGCTGCCGCATGAGCGGATGCGTTTGTACAGTCGGATGCTGTCGTCAAGCAATATTTCTGTCCGGCCTACCTGTATCAGAGTCGGAGGGAACCCTTCGAAAGATCCGTTTATGGGGCTGAATCTCGAATCTGAAGGATGCCCCTTGTCTCCTATATATGCTGCGGCACATTCTTCTACAAATGAGCGGGTCAATACAGGGTCCAAATCGCCATACAATTCATATGAAGAAGTCACGCCTACCATGTCTGCCCATGGGCTGAACAACAATAGTGCCTTGGGGCGGATTTTCCTCTTTGATATGAGATGCTGGGTTAGGCAAAGGGATAGGTTTCCGCCGGCAGAATCTCCTGCCAGGATTATTTGATCCGGGCGGGCTCCGCTTGCCATCAGACGGTCCCAGACAGTTATGGCGTCCTTTAGCTGGGCAGGATATTTGTTTTCCGGCGCCAGAGCGTAGTCAAAACTTATGACGTCAAGACCTGTTTCCAGAGCCATCTTTCCCGCCAGTATCTGCGCATACGATAGCCCGCCGGATGTATATCCGCCTCCGTGTGCGTAGAGGATAATGCGGTGGGGCTTTTTTATCCGGATTTTTGGAGAAATCTTTTCGCAGGGGATTCCCTTTACAGAAAATTCAGTGGTATGGACAAATTTCGCAGGAGAAGCCATACGCCCCAGAATCTCCAACGTCCGCCGATGCTTTTGGAGCGCCCTGGGTGTCATGGATTTGTCGCCGAGGGAGTTTGCGGTCTTCAGCATTCGCATAAGAGTGTTTGTGCTTGTTTTTATTCTTTGTTTCATAACATCAATATTTTAGCAGACAATACACAAGGAAACAACGCAAATTTTCACAAAGCCTCAAACAAAATCGGTGTTTTTGCGTCTTAAAGTCATGGGCGGGGGCGCAAAACCTGTGGGAATTCCCTCTTTACATGCATGCCGGTTTGAGATATCATATTTTGAGGAAAAGTGGCTGTATGTCGCTTTGTTTTAAGCTAAAGAATGCAAAGATTGTGTGAGTGGATATGTGCTTGGAATGTGTGTGAGGGGATATGATTCATGTATAAGGAAAATATTGCAAAAAAGCTGATAAGAAAAATAAAGCCCGTGCGTCGGATGGTGACCGCCGGGGCTATATTATTCCTGATTCTGACAGCAGCTCTATCGGCATGCGGCATGTCGGAATCCTCTGAGCTTGCAAATGAATCAACAGCTTCCGGAGACGCAGATACACTTTCGAAGATACAGGAAGAAGGTAAGATAGTCATAGCTATGGAAGGAACCTGGTCTCCCTGGACATATCACGATGATGAAGGCAATCTCGTCGGGCTTGATGTGGAAGTGGGAGAAGGCATAGCAAAATATCTGGGCGTAGAAGCTGAATTCGTAGAGGGTGAATAGGACAGTCTTTTCGAAGGGTTGGATGCCGGGATGTACGATCTTGTGATAAACGGCGTTGATTATACGCAGGAGCGGGCTGAGAAATACGATTTTTCCGATCCTTATGCATATATGTATACGGTGCTGGTAGTGCGCTCCGATAACGATGATATATTTTCGTTTGAAGGGCTTGACGGAAAGACTACGGCAAACAGCGCAGGAAGCACTTATAGGCAGCTTGGAGAAAAATACGGCGCTATTGTAAAGGCGGTCGAATCTTTGGATGAAACCATGGAAATGGTAATTTCGGGAAAGGCGGATGCTACCATAAACGCAGAGGTCTCTGTCGGGGAATATTTACGAGTGCATCCTGATGCCGAAATAAAAACAGTAGACACTATCGATAATGCGAGCAAAGTCGCTATTCCCATATTGAAAAGCAGCCAAACGACATCTCTTCGAAAAGCTGTGAACAGGGCGCTTGATGCAATGCGGGAAGACGGCTCTCTTTCCCAGATTTCTATTAAATATTTAGGTGTGGATATTACGAATCCCTGACAAAAACTCCCCCTTTACACCTGTGGAAATTTCCATTAAAATAACAAAGTTGATTAACGTTATAAAAAGGAGAAAGTAAATGAGCGATTATACCAAAGAATATGAAAGCAAACTGGTATCGGCGGACGAAGCCGTAAAATGCATAAAGTCCGGAGACTGGGTGGACTATTCCTGGAATCTGGGTATCCCTATGGATGTGGATGCGGCTTTGGCAAGGCGCGCCCCCGAGCTTACGGATGTAAAGATCCGCGGCGGACTTTCCATGCATGACCTGGACATCTTCCATGTTGAAAATGCATCGGAGCATTTTACATATAACAGCGCCCACTGTTCCGGCATCGAGCGAAAGAACATGGCGCCTAACGGCATCGTATATTACACGCCTATCCGCTATTCCGAGCTTCCTGCGTATTATGATGATATGGAGCCTTTGGATGTATTTATTGCGCGTGTTACTCCCATGGACGAGCACGGGTATTTTAATTTCGGTCCCAACACATCGCACCTTGCTGCAGCTGTCCGCAAGAGTGCAAAGGTCATCCTTGAGGTGAACGAAAATATGCCCAAATGCCTTGGCGGCTTCGAGCAGGAGATACATATTTCACAGGTTGATTATATCGTGCAGAGCGCAAACCAGCCTATGGATACGCTGGGGGATTCCGAGCCCTCGGAAGTTGACATAAAAATCGCCAAGCTTATATTCGAAGAGCTTTGCGACGGCGCATGCCTGCAGCTGGGAATCGGCAAGACTCCTAACGCCGTAGGAAGCATGATAGCCGAGTCAGACCTGAAAGACCTGGGCGTGCAGACAGAGATGTATGTAGACGCCTTTATGAAGCTGGCAAAGGCAGGGAAAATCACCGGTGCCAACAAGCCCTTTGATCCCTATCGTCAGTCTTACGCCTTTGCGGCTGGATCGCAGGATCTTTATGATTATCTGGATAACAACCCCGAATGTATGGCGGCACCCGTTTCTTATACAAACGACATCGCCCGCCTCTCACAGATACCGAACTTTATGTCTATTAACAGCGGTATTAACGTGGATCTCTTTGGACAGGTGGCATCCGAGACAGTGGGGCTCCGCCATATATCCGGCGCAGGCGGACAGCAGGATTTTGTTATGGGAGCTTATCTTTCCCCGGGCGGCAAGAGCTTCCTTTGCATCCCCGCAGTGCGTGTGGGCAAGGACGGCACAAAGACCTCAAACATCGTCCCCACCCTGCCCCAGGGCGCCGTAGTTACCGCTACCAGGACGAATACGCACTTCGTAGTTACGGAATTCGGCAAGGCAAACCTTAAGGGCATGAGCACCTGGGAGAGGGCGGAAAAGCTTATAAACATAGCAGATCCCGACTTCTATGACCAGCTTGTCGGGGAAGCCGAGAAAATGGGTATCTGGAGAAAGAGCAACAAGAAATAATTTTATGAAGCAATGTTATCGGAAGCCGGGCATCGAAGGATGCCCGGTTTTACTTGCATAAAATAAGATATTATGTTAACATAACCGGGCTATGAAAATATTTAAAGGGGCAGGGAAATACATAAGAACATTATTTGTGGCAGCAGGGCTTGCGGCTATGACTTTTTGCGCCCTGAATCCGGTTTTGCCCGCTTTTGCAGACGAGGTGTCTGATGCCGAAAATGAACTTACGGAGGCGCAGAACAAGCTGTCGGAGAGCCAGGCGCAGATTAATGAGCTTAAAGAGACCATCAGCAACCTGCAGGATTCACTTGATGAATATGAAGATGATGTAGAGGGCGTCAGCGCCCAGATTGAAAATATTTCTGCCCAGATAGAAAACAAAAACGCCGAGATAGAGCTTATTCAGGGGCAGATAGAAGTACTTGAGCAGGATAAAAAGGAGCAGTATGAGCTTATGAAGACCCGTGTTAAATATACCTATGAAAACGGGACAGCATCATACCTTCAGCTGCTTCTTGAGGCAAAGACTTTGTCTGAACTGTTGAATCGTGCGGAATATATTGTGTCTGTCAGAGAATATGATGAAAATATTCTGGATGAATATACGCAGACCTGCCAGGCTCTTTCCGAAAGAAAGAGCGAGATGGATGCGCAGTTAACCGAGCTTTCGGCGCTTAAGGAAGAGTCAGAGGTAAAGCAGGATGAGCTTGCGACATTGATTTCGAATACGGGGGAAGCCATTGCTTCGTCCAATGAGGAACTTGAGGATGAGATGGCGCGTCAGCAGGCGATAGAAGAAGATATAGAGGCAAAGACTCTTGCTGCCGCTCAGGCGCAGGCTGAGGCTTTGGCAAAGGCGGCTGCGGAGAAGGCAAAAGCCCAGGCGGAAGCTGAGGCAAAGGCGGCAGAGGAAGCTGCTGACGAATCTGACAGCTCGGACGATTCATCCGACAGCTCCGATTCATCGGATGACAGTTCATCCGATGATACATCTGCGTCCTCGTATACGGCGGCAGAGGGCGATCTTGCCATTATGAGCGCTATTATCTATTGCGAGGCCGGTGGCGAGAGCTATGAAGGGCAGCTGGCTGTGGGAAGCGTTGTTATGAACAGGGTAAACAGCTCAGATTTTCCCAATACCGTAGAGGGTGTCATCCGCCAGAGCGGGCAGTTCTCACCGGTTACCTCCGGGCGTTTTGACACTGTTCTTTCGAATCAGAGCTGGACGACTTCGTGCCAGAATGCAGCCCAGGAAGTCCTGAACGGAAATATTACCGTCAGCTATCTTTATTTCCATAGCGCCAGCGGTTGGACCAGTTCCTATGGCGAGCATATCGGAAATCAGGTATTCTATTAAGGGAGCAGTTTTCTTAAACAAGCTCGAAGCAAATCCGGAATAAAAGATTGTTATAAAATAGACACATTTATTTCATTGCATTATTTTTCAAATGGTGATAACATATTAGCGTTGTCTAATTTTCGATGGGATTTTCCCATAAAACATTCAAACACAAAAGGAGATAAGCAAAATGGCTAGAAAAGTAGTTATTGCAAGTGCATGCCGTACCGCTATCGGCAAGATGGGCGGACAGTTCAAGGATGTAAAGGCTGTAGACCTTGGTGCAGTAGTTATCAAGGAAGCAGTTAAGCGCGCAGGCGTAAAGCCTGAAGACGTAGACGAGGTACAGATGGGCTGCGTTATCCAGGCAGGTCTGGGACAGAACGTTGCACGTCAGGCTTCCATCAAGGCAGGTCTTCCTGTAGAGGTTCCTGCATTCACCCTTAATGTAGTATGCGGTTCCGGTCTTAAGTGCGTAAACAACGCAGCATACCAGATAGCTTGCGGTGATTCCGACATCATCGTAGCAGGAGGTATGGAGAACATGTCCCAGGGACCTTTCGCAGTTATGAAGGGTCGTTACGGATATCGTATGAACAACGGCACTCTTGTTGACTGCATGATAAACGATGCTCTTTGGGATGCATTCAACAATTATCATATGATGATCACGGCTGAAAACGTAGCTGACAAGTACGGTATCACCCGCGAGCAGCTCGATGAATTCTCCGCATGGTCACAGAACAAGTGCGAGAAGGCTATGGCTGAAGGCAAGTTCAAGGACGAGATCGTTCCTGTTGAGGTTAAGCAGAAGAAGGAGACAGTTATCGTTGATACAGACGAAGGTCCCCGCGCAGGCGTTACCGCAGAGAGCCTTTCCAAGCTTAAGTGCGCATCAGGAAAGGAAGGCGGCGTAGTTACCGCAGGTAATGCTTCCGGTATCAATGACGGCGCTGCAGCTCTTGTTCTTATGAGCGAGGAAAAGGCAAAGGAACTTGGTATCACTCCCATGGCTGAATTCGTTAGCGGAGCTCTCGGCGGAGTTGATCCCGCTATCATGGGCGTAGGTCCCGTACCTGCTACCAGGAAGGCTCTTGCAAAGGCTGATATGACTATTGACAATATCGACCTTATCGAGGCAAATGAGGCATTCGCTGCACAGTCTCTTGCAGTAGCAAAGGATCTTGGCTTCGATAATGATAAGCTCAACGTAAACGGTGGCGCTATCGCTCTCGGACATCCCGTTGGTGCATCAGGCGCTCGTATCCTTGTTACTCTTCTTCACGAGATGCAGAAGAGAAGCGATGTAAAGACAGGTCTTGCTACTCTTTGCATCGGCGGTGGTCAGGGATGCGCTACTATTGTTAAGAAGTGCGACTAATGCAGAGGATTTGAATATTCTCTTGACATTCAAAGCTTAATAAGATAATATATTCGGCGTCGCCTTTTGAACCGTAAGGTTTTATGGGCGGCGCTGATATAAGCAGGTGTGGCGGAATTGGCAGACGCGCAGGCTTCAGGTGCCTGTGGTAGCAATATCGTGTGGGTTCAAGTCCCACCACCTGCAGCTTAAGCGTTACTGAATAAAGGACGCAAAATAAAATGAGAGGTCACGGCGAAAACTTGTTTTCGTAAGTGGACTCTCATTTTATTTTGTGACTGGATACAGTCACCTTCCCTACATGAGGATTCCGTTCGCACGAAGCTGCGAACTTTGGAGCTGCGATAGCAGCGAGAATCCGAATGGACGGGAAAAATGTTTGTTTCGGTTCTTTTTTTTCGACTTTTCCCTTTTCTTCATATATAATTGAAAAAGTTTATTATCGTAATAACAGGAGGAATAAAAATGTTAAGTCGTAAATACAAAGAAATCCTTGCAAAGATGCCACCTCCTCCCACGGAGGGCGGAAAAGACGGTGCTCCTGCAGGCGGTTCTCCAAATGAAGTTCCCCCCGCAAAGGACAAGCATTCCGAAGATGAGGCGGGTTTTAATCCCGGCGGTGAAGAGAGCTTTGCCGCAGGATGTGCCAGGCTTGTGGAGAGAGCCTGCAGATTCAATGTGGACGTGGAGTTCCGCTACG
>CAJOQM010000021.1 GCA_905236845.1 uncultured Lachnospiraceae bacterium
AAGAAGCTTTTTTATTGTACCACCCCCCCGAATTTGTCAATCTTTTTGTGAAAATTTAATGAAATCAGAATATTTTGACAGCTTTCCCAGAGCAAAAAATAACCCCGGATTTCTTCTGAATCCGGGGCTGTGCCTTTTAACTTATCACTTATCAGTGTTGCTGTTCGTTTTCTCTTATAAGCTTCCTTATGGTCTGCATAGATACGTCGCAGGCGGCCAATTCATCGGCGCAGCGCCGAAGCTCGCTTACGATAAGATGCTGATTCTTTATCTCCGTCTTATATTTAAGCTCGTGCTCCAAGGCTGCCCATGTGTCCATGGCTATGGTGCGAAGCTGTATCTCTGCGAGATATTTGCCCGGGATGTTTCTTTCTACATCCTCGAAGGGCTCCGCAAGCTCTATTATCATATGATAGCTTCGGTATCCGTTGGGCTTGGCAGAGCGGACATAATCCTTCTCCTCTATTATGCGGCATCCTTCGAAGGCCTTTATCCTCTCAACGTTTACGTATATATCATCGATAAAGTCGCATACAATCCGTACTCCCACGGAGTCCCGGATATCGCGAAGGGCGCTTTGGGCATTTTCGGGAAGATTCTTCCTGCGGCACTTTTCCCGCATGCTCTCATCCTTTTTAATCCTTGCGGAAAGATGTTCATATACCTTGCCGTATCCGCTCTCTTTTTCTTCTTTGGCATACTCTTCGATCCGGGATATTATATCATCTTTGAGCCGCTCCAAAGACTCCCGGTATTTTCCGTAAATACTCGTTTCGCTCATAGCTTCACCGGTTTATTACATTATTTTTATCTGGGGATCCACCTCAAAGGGAGCCCCGGTCTTTTCCCTGATTTCAGCTATGCTGACGCCGTCTCTGCGCTCCCTTAGCTTCAATCCCGTCTCTTTATTTATCGTAAAGACCGCAAGCTCCGTAACGATAGACCGTGCTACCTTTACCCCCGTTAAAGGAAGAGTACACTCTTCCAATATCTTTGGGGCGCCGTCCTTTGTGCAATGATCCGTGGCTATGATAATATTGTCAATGCCGCTTACAAGATCCATGGCGCCGCCCATGCCGGGATATGACCCGGGGCGCGCCCAGTTTGCAAGGTCTCCGTATTGGGATACCTCAAAGCAGCCAAGGACAGCCGTCTTTATCCTGCCCCGGCGTATCATTCCAAAGGATGTACACATCCCAAAGCAGCTCGCTCCCGTTACCAGCTCTACGGTAATCCCCGCTGCGTTAAAATACGGCTCTTTGGGGTCGTTGCCCCCTATTATCCTGCCGTATCCCAATATGCCGTTTTCCGTCTGCACAGCCACATCATCGCTAAGATAATTTGCAACCAGCATAGGAACTCCCACGCCCAGGTTTACTACATCTCCGTCCTTAAAATAGGAGGCGATCTTCTTTGCTATAAAATTCCTATTTTCATCTCTTAAAGACATCTTGTCACCCTCCTACAATTCCGGATCCAGTATCATATCAACGAAAATCCCCGGGGTAGTACATCCCTCCGGAGGAATCTCCCCTATGGGCACTATCCTGTCCACCTGCACGATAGTCTTATCCGCCGCCTGGGCTATAATCGGATTTGAATTCAGGTTCGTTCCGTTATATGTAAGGTTTCCGTAATAATCTGCCGTCGTCGCCTTTACCAGGGCAATATCCGCCGTAAGGGCGCTTTCAAGGATATATTTCTCGCCTTGGAATTCTATGATTTCTTTGCCCTTTTCGGCGACGGTCCCAAAGCCTGTCTTTACCAGGATACCTCCTACGCCTACGCCGCCTGCCCGGATACGCTCCGCC
The DNA here is from genome assembly GCA_905236845.1 of uncultured Lachnospiraceae bacterium. GTDB lineage: Bacteria > Bacillota > Clostridia > Lachnospirales > Lachnospiraceae > RUG14243. The sequence continues at coordinate 1,812 of CAJOQM010000021.1, forward strand.
AGAGTACCCATAGGGCAGAATTCCACCTCAAAATCCCCGGATGAAACCGCATCCAGGTTTTCCTTTACCTGACCTGCATGGGAAATGATCATCTTGTCAAACCGCCCCGTAAGCATAAGCTTTGATGCACTTACATCAAGAGCGATATTCGTAAGATGCCTCGCCCCGCTTTCAAGCACGCATTCTATCAAAAGATCCGGCGAACCATGATAGGCAAACCCTCCCGTCATAATGGTCTGCCCGTCGTGAAACTGGGCTATTATTTCGTCTTTTGAAAATCTCTTACTTATCATAACAAATTCTCTCCTTGCTTGCTTCTGACGATTTTGTATTTTAGCACAAATTCCCGTTTTACACAACGCCACAGATTGTGCTATGATATTCCCATGAATTTGCCTAAAGAATTTGTGGTTGAAATGAATAATCTGCCGGAGCTTACGGATTTTGACGGCTTTATGGCTTCATACGATAAGGCGCCAGTCAAATCCCTGCGGATAAATCCCCTGAAGGTACCGGATCCGGAATGCATCCTTGAAGACATCGGGATATCCCCCGAATCCGACCGCATCCCCTGGTGCGAAACAGGCTTCTACTATGACGACGAAACGGCTCCCGGAAAGCATATTCTCCACGAGGCGGGAGCATATTATATCCAGGAAGCCAGCGCTATGGCACCTGTAGAAGCACTGGATATAAAGCACGGAGAACGCATTTTGGATCTGTGTGCAGCTCCCGGGGGAAAGTCCACCCAGATAGCAGGGCATCTTATGGGTTCGGGGATATTGGTCTCCAATGAGATAATCCCGAAAAGAGCAGAAATACTGTCGGAAAACATCGAGAGACTGGGCGTCCCCAACGCCCTTATCCTATGCTGCGAGCCGGCAGAAATAGCAGATCGTTTCCCGGAATTTTTTGACAAAGTCCTGGTGGATGCGCCGTGCTCCGGAGAGGGGATGTTCCGGAAGAACCCGGATGCAGTAAAAGAATGGAGCCCAAAAGCCGTAGAAAACTGTGCTGACAGACAGCGGGATATCCTCGACCAAGCTGCGACAACCTTAAAGCCGGGCGGGCGCCTCGTATATTCGACATGCACTTTCAACCGTAAGGAAAACGAAGGTACAATAGAAGACTTCCTGACCGGTCATCCCGATTGGAAGCTTATCAAAATGCAGCGATTTTTCCCCCACGCTCACAGATGCGAGGGGCATTTTGCGGCAGTCTTGGAAAAATCCGGCGAAGCTATAGAGTTATCCTCACCAAAAATGTGCGAAGAAAGGCGTATCGAAACCTTCGGAGATAATCTGTATCTCCTGCCGGAATCCTGCCCCGATCTGTCGGGGCTTAAAGTCGTGCGTGCAGGTCTTCATCTCGGAGCGATAAAAAAAGGCAGGTTTGAACCTGCCCATGCTTTGGCTATGTCATCTGTGCCGGGGATGCTGCCCGTGCCGTTTCTCGAAGTATCAGAAGATCTCGCCAAATCCTATATCCGGGGAGAGACATTCAGCGCCCCTAAGCTCCCCAAGGGCTGGTATGTCATCTGCTACAGGGGAATCTCAATCGGATGGGGAAAATGCGCCGCCGGCATTATGAAAAATCATTACCCCAAAGGGCTTCGCAAAATCCTTTAATCAGACGGATTTTCCCCGCTGTCCATCCTCTCCTTGCGCTCCCTCAATCTTGGCATAAGCCATTCTTTGTAAGCATAATCTATAATGGCCGCAAGAGGAATGGCCATAAGGATTCCGATGACTCCGAACATCCTTCCGAATACAACGATAGAGATAAGTATCATAATGGAAGGCACGCCCAGGGTGTTTCCGAAGAGCTTGGGCTTAAATACATATCCGTCAAATGTCTGCAACGCAAACGTAAATACAAGGAATCCCAAAGCGTACCACGGATTTACAAGAAGCAGGATAAATGCCCCGATAACGCCGCCCACAATAGGTCCAAAGGTAGGTGCAAGGTTTGTAATCCCCACAACCACGGACACCAGCACTATATATGGGTAGCCGGCTATCAGCATAAACACAGCATTAACGACTCCCACAAATATCCCGTCAATAATATCAAAAACGATATAGCGCGCCATGATTGAATTGCATCTTTTCCAAAAGCCGGAAAAATTCCGGTAATATTTATCGCTGAAAAATACCCTGAAGAATCTGTCGATCCCCCAGGTAATGCGCTCTGTATCAACAAGCAGATATACCGCAATAAAATTGGCTATAACAAAATTTGCAATAGCAGAGCCTATTCCCACGGAATGCTTTATTATAGTCTGGGAATTTTCCGAAAAGAAAGTCGCTATATTTGAAAGAATATTATCCCCCATGGAAATAATTCCGTCGAGATTGACAACGCTATCCTCACCGCTTCCGCTATTTGCCGTTAATGCGGCTATTATGGAACGCAACCCCTCTACATATACGTCTATGTTGGACACAAAATTCATGAGGCTCTTTACAAGCTGGGGAATCAGTGCGATTAAAAGCAACGTAAAAAACAATATCACGAAAAGAAACGCCGAAACCACGGAAACATTCCTGGCAATAGCTCTGTTTCTCATCTTTGAAAAAATATGATTTTGTATCCAGGTAACAAGGGGATTTAAGACATATGCAATGACTATACCTATGATTACGGTAGAGAAAAATCCCATGAAAGCTTTAAGTACGTTAAGCACAGCTGAAATGTGCCACGCCGCAACAAATACCAATGCGGCAATGCACAGCGCAAAAGTAAGCTGCTTCCATGAGATATTTGTGTTGCTTTCGCTGGGTTTCTTCTCCGGCATATTATTTTCCTACCGCCTTCTTGCTCTCAACTCCGTTGGGATAATCAACAATCTGCCCCTCGGAGGTATTTTCTTTCACAGTGACTCCGCAGCTGCCGTCCGCATGGTCAAAGCCTGCAAGCTCAGGGTGATTTCTCTTTTCGGATGTATAGTTCTCGTATGTAGGCTTTGTATGTATCTGGGATGCCCATATTTCGTCAGCTACAGGCGCCCATTTGTCTGCGTAATCGTCGCACTTTGCGCACAGATGCTCTACAGACTCCTCCGACTCTGCGTTGGTTCCGTGTGCTCCGGTCTTTTCCACCATTTCCCGAAGGAGCTTGGGGTTCTCAAGCATCGGGCAGGGGCGCAGGTGATTTCTGTTAAAAGGCTGCCCCTCATGATATGCCATAAACAGCGGACTCTGAAGCATCTCCAGGATGGAATGCTCATGGATATTCCTGTCAGAGAAGTGGATAAATACGCAGGGCTCCGCATCTCCGGATGCGTTGATATGGAAATAATTCCTGCCGCCTGCGATGCATCCTCCGACGAATTCACCGTCGTTTTGGAAATCCATGGGGAAGAATTCGATATCGCACTCATCCGATCTGATATAGCGAATCTTTTCTATCATCTTTTTCCTTTGCTCAAGCGTAGGCATAAGATCGGGAACCGCATTGTTTCCTACGGGCATATAATGGAAATAAAAGCCGAATCTGGCGCCTTTATCGGAAAGCATGCGGATGAAATCTTCATCCGTCACAGCCTCGATATTTGCTCTGGTATAGCAGATGGATGTGCCGTAAATAATACCGTATTTCTTGAAAAGATCCATAGCGTTCATAACGCCGGCGTAATGACCGTCGCCCCGGCGGGCATCATTTGTCTCGGGAGTCCCTTCTATGGAAAGCTGGAAAGTAATATTGCCCAGGCGTACTACTTCCTTGCAGAAAGCCTCATCTATAAGAGAAGAATTTGTATAAATAGCAAACTCAACATCGTTATGCTCCTTAGCGAGGCGAAGAATGTCCTTCTTGCGCACCAGAGGCTCTCCTCCTGTAAGCATATAAAGATATACACCCAGCTCTTTGCCCTGGGTAACAATCTTGTTCATATCATCATAGGAGAGGTTGTTCTTGTGACCATAGGTGCCGGACCAGCATCCTGCGCAATGCATATTGCAGGCGTCTGTAGGATCGAAAAGAATAAGCCAGGGAATATTACAGCCGTATATTTCACGGTTCTTGCGAATGGTCTTGGTCCCCCGAAGGAACGCCTCATAGCCCAGGTTCAGCAGGAATTTCTTGAGAAGCTTGGGATCTGTCTCATCTACGATGCGGTTAATAAAGCGCATCCAGCGATAATCCGGATTCTTCACTATCTTTCTTACAGCATCGTATTGGTCTTTGTTGTTTTCATTGCCGATAAATTTCTGGGCCATATCAACAAGCTTTAAATATGTCTTGGTTCTGTTTTCGCTTGAATTGAGGTTCTTTAAAAATCCGTCTATTAACAGTTCAGCCGCTTTCCTCTCTGCCTTATGCGAAAAATCCTTTAACTCAGTGCCCATGGTTTATTACCTCCCCGGAAAAATCCGTTCTCATTAGTTTATTTATAAAGAATTCAGGGCAATATCGAGCTCACCCTGACAACATCCTCATGACAGAATATTATATTCAATTCCCCACTGAAAGTCAAGCATCATACACGTTTATCGCAGTAGAATCGGATTCACCGGAATCGGATTCTGCATCTGCCTCAAAGTCTGCGCCGGTCTTATCCCCGATCACCTCTTCATACTCCACGTCAATAGCTTCCGCAGTCTTTGCCGCCTGTTCATATGCCCTTACCGCCCGTATGGTCTTGAATATAACATAGAAATCCGTAACACCGTCGAATATAAGGAAAACTCCGATAAATATCACGGCAAACTCCATAACGCCAAAGGCCTTGCAGATGCACACTACACCCATGACAATCCCGATTACTCCGACAAGGATCTGATAGACCCATCCCGAAGCCTCATGCGTCTTTGCTTCATATGCAAGCTTAAAGTCCTCCAGAGCGTCTATTACAAGGACTACACCCATAAACATAGGGATAAGGCTTGCTGCCGTCTGCGGCATGGCAAGAAGCCAGACGCCCAGAAAAGCTATAATAAGTGAACCAATCATAAAAACTTTGCCATGATTGTCGGAAATAAATCCCGAAACAGCTCCCACGCCTCCCAAAAGCAGGAGAAATCCCCCTACTATCCTTACTGCAATAAGCATAGTCTCCGCAGGATACATAATAAGAACAACCCCCAGAGCAATGGTAAGTATAGCTGTTATAAATGCCGTCAACTTAATCCTGGTAAAAAAAGATTTCATGATTAAATCCTCCGATTAATTATTGGAAACTCCAAGAGTGAATTCTACCACATAAACAAAAAAAATACCAGCCGGAAACAAGTTCCGACCGGTATTTTAATCGTTTAATTTACTACTTAAAGCTTAATCTTAAAGATCTGCTGCTGTAAGAGTAGTTCCTGTGTACTCTGTACCGTCTACTGTAAGAGTTACGCCGTCAGGAATCACTACCTGAGCATCATCTTCGATGGTGAGGTTAGAGATAAGTGATGTGCCGGTTACGTTCCAAACTGCGTCATCGGTAAGAGTGATGTTTACATCGTTGCCGCCGTTGTAGTTGATAACGTTTGCAACATGTCCCTGATTATAGTACTCAGAGATGGTGTACTCTGTGTTCTGATAGCCAAGAATGGTTGCATCCTCTGCATCCTCTACAGCTGCGCCCTTAAGGGTATCCTTTACGTATACGGATCCGTCATATGTTACGTGGATAGCTGCGGTGGAAGCTGCTGCTGCGTTGAGAGTAGCGCCTGCGCCGATGGTCACATCAAGAGTGGTTGCATCAAGTGCACCCATGGTTGAAGCATCAGAACCTGAAGCATTGTAAAGGTTTCCGCTGTACTCACCGTTTGTGAAGGTGAAGGTCTGAGCTGTTCCCTCGTTTGTAGCAGAATCAAGGTTAAAGCCTGCGTTCTCGCAGTGGCTGGTCTTGAAGTTCATGTTTCCGCCGTTTGTGTTTTCGGGATCGTCAGCATCCATCATACCGCCTGTGGTGGAGTCGTCGTTATCCATTACCTGGATAAGCACGCCGCCGTTGGAGATCTTGGAATCATCAACAGTTGCAGTAGTGGTCTCGCCTGATGCACCGCTCTTTACAAGGAAAGTAGCGTATCCGGAAACAATCTCCGTGCCTTTTTCGATGGTCAGAGAGTTTTCACCCTGGTGGAACATAAATCCGAAGGTATCGGAGTTAACTACAGCGTTCTTGGAAGCAGTAGCGGTGTACTCATATGTAGAACCGTCTGCATGCTCAAGAGTGTAGGTCTCGCCTTCTTCGATAGAAGTATAGGTTGCTGAACCGCCGGTAAAGATGGTTGCATATGTACCTACGTTAACAGTAGCACCTGCGAAGGTCTCTACAGCAGCGCCGATAGCGTATGTACCATAGCCTGCACCGTAGTTTGTGGTGTAGGGGTTATCTTGAGTAGTAATCTGTCCGCCTTCTTCCTGGATGGCAATCTTTGACTCGTCCTTGTTGTTCAGAGTCAAAGTCGTGTTGTAGATATTCAGGGTCATGTTTGAACCGGAGTCTGTGGAAAGAACTGCCCATGCGCCTGCCTGCGTATCGCAGTCAAGGAAGTCCATGGTAGTATTCTGGCCCATAGCGTTTGTTGTTCTGGAAGATCCCATGATACCAAGAATCCAGGGAGGAGCTACCATGGTAGCCTGATCCGGTGAATTCATGTATGCTTCATAGAGAGTACCACCGTTAGAAATAAGTGTGCAGTTCTCCATGATTACGTTTGAACCATCTTCTGCATCAACGTAGCTGTCGCCGAATACAGGCATGGTAGCAACGCCGGTGCACTCGATTGTAGAATCCTTAATGGTTACGTTTGATGTGTATGCTGCGATAGCAGAACCCATACCTGAGAAGTCGCAGGTATCGGTACCGTCTGCCTCAGTATTCATGGTGATGTTTGCGTTTGAAATCTCATAGTCTGAATTAACTACGATGATTCCGTTGTGTCCGCTCTCTGAATCATCAAGAACGATGTCTGTAGCAGCGGAATCTGTTGCATCACCTGTCTCGATACGATCGAGGCTGGACTCAGCAGATACAATCTTGCCGTCTTCTACGTATACGGCTGCATCATAACCATAGTCGTTTCCGCCAACAGTTGAAGCGTCTGTGCCGCCGCCTGACCAGGAACCGATCTGTCCTTCTGCAGGCTCGGAGCTGCCGCCGCCAGCGTTGCCTGAAGCATCACCTGATGCATCAGAGGAAGCTGCTACGTCAGCAGATGCTGCTGAATCAGCGCTTGAGCTGTTATCAGAGCTTGAGCTGCTGCCACAGGCTGCCATGGAAAGCACCATGGCTGAAGCCATAAACAATGCTAATGCTTTTCTTTTCATTTTGATTTCTACCTCCTAAAAGTATGAAAGAAATTAACAACAAATGGATTATATCAGATAGAAATCTATTTGTAAACAATTTTTTAATTTTTTGTGAATAGCATCTTTTTTATTATGAATAATTTATATTTTCGTTGGGTTTTGCGCCGAAAAATTCCTTAAGCGCCGGATAAAGGCTGCGAAACATTTTATATCTTTCATCATACAAATCCGCCAATTTTTTATCCATATCCACATGACCGGAAACCTTAACCAGCTTATCCGCAGCCTCGTCAAGACTGCCATAGACACCCCTTCCGCACGCAGAAAGCATGGCGGCTCCAAGCCCCGGTCCCTGCTCCTCTTTAAGGATATCAAGGCGGACCTTCACGATATTTGCAAGAATTTTCTTCCATATATCAGACTGTGCACCGCCTCCGCAAAGGGTAGCATGGTCTACGGTTATCCCAAGGTTTCTTACGGATTCCACCATATCCCGAAGTCCAAAAGCGACTCCCTCAAGGACAGCCAGAGTCATGTCCGCCCGGGATGTATCCATGGTCATCCCTATAAAAGTCCCTCTTGCCCCAGGGTCATTATGAGGTGCCCTCTCTCCCATAAGATACGGCAGGAAAAATACATGGTTTCGCCCGAGGCTTTCCGGATTAATCTCCGATATTATCCCGTCATAGTCCGAAGATCTGCACACATCCTCAACCCACCACTTAAGGCAGGATGCAGCCGAAAGCATACATCCCATGAGATGATAATTGCCGGCGGCATGATTAAAGGCATGAGTCGCATTAACCCTGTCCATGCGGAATTCATCACTGGGGAGAAATACCGTCCCCGAAGTCCCCAGAGAAAGGTTGCACTGCCCCTCACGGAGGCACCCCGTGCCGACAGCCGCAGCAGCATTATCACCGGCTCCGGCGACTACGGTAACGGCTTCAGATATCCCAAGCTTTCCCGATACATAGGGCAGGATGTTCCCGATAGTTTCGTAACTTTCTCGAAGCACGGGCATCTGCTCCTTTTTTAGACCGCAGATTTTAAGCATATCTTCATCCCAGCATTTATGCTCCACATCAAGAAGCAGCGTGCCTGCGGCATCGGAATAATCTGTAGCGCACCGCCCCGTCAGCTTGTAGTTTACATAATCCTTTGGCAGCATAATCTTTGCTATCCGCCCAAAAAGCTCAGGCTCGTTTTCTTTCATCCACAGGATTTTCGGTGCGGTAAAGCCCGCAAAGGCGATATTCCCCGTATGGTCAAGGAGGAAATCTTTGCCAATCTCTTTATTTAAATACTCCGTCTGGGAGGCGGCGCGACCGTCATTCCAGAGGATAGCGGGACGTAAGACATCTCCGTTTTCATCGAGAGCCACAAGACCGTGCATCTGCCCTGCGACGCCAATCCCTCTGACTTCCCGGGGATTTACGACAGAAAGGAGCTTTAAAATACCCTCGCATATAGCGTCCCACCAGTCGGCGGGGTTCTGCTCGGACCAGCCCGGATTCGGGAAGGACAACGGATAAGATTGAGAAGCCGTGTTTACAAGCTTCCCCTCGTCACTTATCAAAAGCAGCTTTACCGCCGAAGTGCCTAAGTCTATGCCGATATCATACATAACTATCTCCTGTCTTACTCTGCCCGAAAAGGCCATTTTGCCATATGACCGGGCGGCAAACACCTCACGAAAACAGCACCTGATTAACTACACTCTCCAGATATTCCTGGCGGCCGGAGCCGGGGTCTGCGGGAGCTTTTAAGTCCGCCGCATGCGCTGCCAGCTCCTCTAAGGTAGTATTGCCGCTACGAATCTTTGCCCCGATGCCGGTTTTATAGGATGCGTATCTCTCCTTAATAAACTCATCTATCCTGCCGTCGTCTATCAAGGCTGCCGCCTTTATAAGCCCCAGGGCAAAAGTATCCATTCCAAGGATAAATCCATGGAACATATCCTCATAGGTATTGGAAGGGCGGCGGTTCTTGGAATCAAAGTTAAATCCACCGGTTAAGCCGCCTGCCTCAAGCACCTCATACATGCACATAGTCGCCTCATATACACTCCAGGGGAATTCATCCGTATCCCAGCCAAGGAGGGTGTCCCCCTGATTCGCATCAATAGAACCCAGCATGCCGTTTATGGCGCTTATCCTCAAGTCATGCTGGAAGGTGTGCCCTGCGAGGGTGGCATGATTCGCCTCGATATTAAGCTTAAAATCCTTATCAAGACCATATTGCCTAAGGAACCCGATAGCCGTCGCCGCATCGAAATCATACTGGTGCTTCATGGGCTCCTTGGGCTTGGGCTCGATATAGAAATCGCCGGTAAAGCCTATCGAGCGCCCGTAGTCCACCGCAAGGCGCATGAGGCGGGCGATATTTTCCTGCTCAAATTTCACATCCGTATTAAGGAGAGTCTCATAGCCCTCTCTGCCTCCCCAGAATACATAGCCCCTGCCGCCGAGCTTTACCGTGACATCCAGAGCCTTCTTTATCTGGGCTGCCGCAAAGCAATAGACATCAGCGCTATTCGAAGAGCCGGCTCCGTTCATAAACCGGGGATTGCCAAACATATTTGCCGTTCCCCAGAGGCATTTTATATCCGTACCCTGCATCTTCTCCAGGATGTAATCGCTTATCTCGTCTAAGCGCTCATTTGTTACGTTGATATCATCCGCCTCGGGGACAAGGTCTACATCGTGAAAGCAGAAATATTTAATCCCCAGCTTCTCCATAAATTCAAATCCTGCATCCACCTTTGCCCGAGCATGCTCCATGGTAGCCTTTTCGGAAGCCCCGAAAGACTTGTCCATGGTGTCTCGCCCAAACATATCCGTTCCGGCAGCGCCCAGATTGTGCCACCAGGCCATGGCAAAGGGCAGGTGTTCACTCATCTTCTTTCCCATTATCACCCTGTCGGGATCATAGTACTTAAAAGACAGGGGATTTTTGCTGTCCTTCCCTTCATATGCAATCGCAGGTATTCCTTTGAATATTTCTGACATGATAAACTCCTCCCTTTTGCCTTATTTTTCTTACATGCAAAAGTATACACCACGCCGCCCGTAAGGGCAATAGCGCAAAAACCGGAAACGAAAGCTCAATCAGGCTCCGTCTCCGGTTCTTCTACTCTAAATCAACCCTTTATTAAAACCCGTTATTCTGCGGTCAATACAACGATAAGATACCTGTACACATGTCCCGTATCGGGATTGGTAGCTACCAGGAAGGCCTGTCCGGCTTCTCCGGTGTATGTCAGCTCGACCTCGACATAGTCCGAATCGTCGTCTTCATCGACCTCAATGTCCTCATCATCCAACTGTTCTTCTTCATAAAAATCAATGGGATGATTGGTCACATCCTCTATAGACCATTCCAACGCAGCCGGGTCAATCTGCTCTCCGTCGTCATAAACAGAATCTATCATCCAGGATGCAGAACCGCCGATATCGTAATCCTCAAGTACATGCTCTTCATATCCCATGAATGTGTACTCAAAATACATTCCATAGGAAGGAGTAGTAGTCTCAAACTCGTATTCATCATCCGTCTTTGATACCCATACGCTGGCGAAAGCCTTGTTGCCGTCGCTGTCCGTAGCGCAGATATAGGTAATGCCCTCGCCTACCATGGTCACAGTGCCGTCATCGGCTACGGTAGCGATGTTTTCGTCATATGACTCCCAGGTCATATCGGACGCATCCAGCTCTACGCCGTCATAGAATACCTTATACTGGTGTTCCTTGCCAAGGGCATATGTACCGGTGCTGTACGCTCCGTCATAACCTCTGTCATCCTGGAGCTGCAGACCTGCAGAAATAACACTTACCTCGCAGGTGACCTCGGCGCCGGTAGAATCCGTAGCGGTAATGGTAGATGATCCGCCTGCCTTAATTCCGGTTATCATGATGTAGCTGCTGTCATCTTCGTATTCTTCGATTGATACAGCATCGGGATCCGAACTGGTCCATGTCACATCGCCGTCCGCATCATATACGTCCAGATTCGTGCCTCTTCCATATGCAAGGGTAACCTCCTCCTGCGACATCGTGAATTCACCCTGATACTCATCGCCGGATTCATCAATATCTCCACTTTCTTCCTCAACCTGCGCTGAGGATTCCAGATCTGCGCTAGCTCCCCCCGAAGCCTCGCTTTCACTGCTACTCGAACTGCCGCATGCAGCAAGGCTAAATGCAAGCGCCATAGCCATTCCCAAAGCAGCAAATCTCTTTAGATCTTTCATATCTGTGTCCTCCTCGTTTCTTTAAAAATCCCCCGGAAATGTTCCCAAATTCTCCCCAACAAAATTATAATATCACACCAAGGGTTACAAATAGGTTACAAAAACCCGGAGAACCCGGTTCCGGGGCGTTTTCTTTAAACAAATATGATACTTTTTCCTCTCAGTAATTAAATTCCCTCCAAATCAAGCGTGTAAATCAAGCTGTCAATCCCCGTGTTTTCCACACACATAAGCATATATACGGGAAGATATGTGATTTTTCCGTCCTTTTTCACATTTTCCTTCGAAAAAACAAATCCCTCATTCAAAGAACTTTCATCCGCCAACAACACATTATCCATCGCCCTGTGTCTGGAATAATCCTTTCCGGATTTTATCTCCACAGGCATAATCTCCCCATCCAGTTCGATGACAAAATCAAGCTCCCCTAATTTTTTGCTGTTATAGTAGCGCAGCGAAAATCCCCGAGAAAACAGTTCCTGCGCTGCCACATTTTCGAAAAGCGCCCCGTTATTAACATTTCCGCTTCCGGAGAGTATATCGAGTCTCGTTTTTACAGGATAGAGGCAGGTAAGAAGCCCCACATCCGACATAAACAGCTTAAACAGGTTTCTCTTTTCACTTATCCTAAGAGGTGCGGTCAATTCCGTAACATTATAAACCGGTAGCGCAACGCCCGCATTTTTCAGCCACAGAAAATCATCCTTTATACGCTCATAGGCAGTTCCCTTTCCCAGGTGGTTAATAAAAAACCTCTTGTTTTTGCTGTCAAGCTCTGATGGAACAGCATCATATATTTCAATTAGCTTTAGCTTGTACCTGTCTTCATATTTGGTAAAGTCCTGTTTATACAGACGTATTATGTTTTCCTGTATAACATTCACACGCCCGATATCATTAGTATCTATATAAGTCTGAACTGCCTCCGGCATACCCCCCACTATGAGGTACAGATAAAATATATCCATGAGCTTTTCGTGCACAAAAGAATCCATGGGAGTCTTTTTTTTGTAGGCTTCAAAAATCGAATCAATAGTCTGAGGCGACACTCCCACCGCCTCAAAGAACTCCTTCAAATCCATAGGATACATATCGATAATACGCAAATAACCCACAGGTGCCGACCTCAAATCCCGAAGCTCCACTCCAAGCAAAGATCCGCTCATAATAAATCGCAAATCCCCCTCTTCCACAAGGAATTTGATGCGGGTTACTATATCCTTATATTCCTGTATTTCGTCCATAAAGACGATGGTTTTACCCTTTTCAACGGGTTTATCGGCTATGGCACAAATACGTGTATAAAATTCCCCGGGAGTGTGTGAATTAGCCAAAACCCTCACATATTCCGGATTTTCTATAAAATTCACCTCCACAAAAGGATAACCGGACTGCTCCAGTTTTTTCCGAATCAGATATGTCTTTCCTGTCTGTCTGGCGCCGGTTATAAGCAAAGCCTTATCTTCACCATCAATCCAGTTTTCTATTGCAGCTTCCTCTTTTCTTTTCAGCATAATTTACCCTCCACGAAAGCATTATAACTCATATCTGCAACTTTTCCAAGAAATTTTAGCTATTTTTTGCAACTTTTTCCGTAACTTTTCCAAAGGGTTTTGGATTGATTTTTGGCTTTTTTCTGTTACTTTTCCAAAATCGGCGCAAAAACCCGCCCGGAAAATCTCAACAGACTCTCCGGGCGGGAGGAAACATCAAGGAGGTTAACCCTACGACTATGCAAATCTATTTCATTTTAACTTTTTTCTTTAGTGTTGCCGAATATGCTCCGACCTTCAGGTCATTGCAGGATGCCACCATGACGGTCACCTTCTTGCCCTTCAATTTCCCGGGTTCAGAAAATGTAGCCGTATAAGTGGTCTTATTTCCCTTTACCAGCTTTCCGTTTATATACAATCCTTTTATACCCAGCTTTTTCTTAAGCTTGACGGTAATCTTGTATTTTGTGTTCGTTCCCGTTCCGTCATAGGAATCATTCCATTTGCCGAAAGCATCCCAATATCCGTCTCTGTGCAATTTCGTGGTAAATGTCTTCACGTATTTAACACTTATGGATTTTACGGCAGGCTTTGAACTCTTTCCGGTCTTTACCGTCGTGGTAGCAAAGGGACCATACATAGGGTAAGACTGACCGTTATATGTCGTCATTTTATAATAGAATGTCCGCACCTGATAATCAGTATCGGACTTCAGACCGGATATTTTCTGCTTGCTGTAGGAAGTAAAAGGACCATACGCATCGCCCCATCCGCTGCCGTCATTTACCTGGACTGCCACACCGTCGTAAGTCGAAGGCACCCCAAAAGCCGCCGTATAGCATATAAAGTCCTTACCGGTGGTGAAATAATCCGATGTATTATCCAGCGGAGTAGACTCATAAATAAATGTTGGGAACGCTTTATCGGCATATATATACTGCGACAGATATCATATAGACCTTGTAATAATGGATGTGGTTATGAAGGATGATTCGAGCGGCTTTGAGGCAACAGAAAGGATAAAGCGCAATCATCCGGATATAAAGGTAATCATGGTCACATCCATGCCGGAGGTATCTTTCATAGAAAGAGCCCGTAAAGCCGGTGTAGACAGCTTCTGGTACAAAGAAACAGGGGAAGGGGAATTCCTTTCCGTAATAAGAAGAACCATGGACGGAGAATCTCTGTACCCTGATTCTGCGCCTGTCGTAAATCTCGGAAACGCCAAAAGCACCGAGCTTACATCCAGAGAGCTCCAGGTCTTAAGGGAGCTAACCACGGGAGCCACCAACGAAGAGATAGCGGACAGGCTGTACATAGACATTGCCACCGTAAAGACCCACATACGAAATATACTGCAAAAAACGGGTTATCCAAACAGGACAAGCCTTGCCATAGAGGCCAGAATAGTCGGAATCGTAATACCGCAGAAATAATTTAAGGAAACGCTGGTTAAATTTAATTAATCCATATTATGCGTCAGGTGGGTGCCAGTCGCTCAAACAATGTCCTCGACTGCTGCGCAGTCTGCGGAACTCGTCCTA
>CAJOQM010000022.1 GCA_905236845.1 uncultured Lachnospiraceae bacterium
CAGGAGATATGCCAATATCGGCGATATAATTACTGCTACGGTCAAAGATGCAACACCGGGCGGCGTTGTCAAGAAGGGCGAAGTAGTAAAAGCTGTAGTGGTACGTTCCGTAAAGGGCGTCCGCAGATCGGACGGATCTTATATCCGCTTCGACGAGAATGCGGCTGTCATCATCAAGGATGACATGACACCCAGAGGAACACGTATTTTTGGGCCCGTAGCCCGTGAGCTTCGCGACAAGAAGTTCATGAAGATAGTTTCGTTGGCTCCGGAAGTGCTCTAAGGAGGAATTGGGATGCTTAAGATAAAGAAAGGTGATACCGTAAGAGTCATCGCCGGAAGAGATAAAGGAAAAGAGGGCACGGTAATTTCCGTAGACCTGAAGAAAAACACCCTTCTGGTAGAGGGCGTAAACATGGTTACACGCCACACAAAGCCCAGTTTTCAGAATCAGCAGGGAGGCATCGTTCGTCAGGAAGGCCCCATTGATGTGTCAAATGTAATGTATGTACACAAGGGAACGGCCACCAGAGTAGGCTTCAAGACAGACGACAACGGCAACAAAGTTCGTTATGCAAAAGCCACCGGCGAGACCATCGGTTGACAGGAGGTTGTTAAAAAGTGAGCAGACTTAAGGATACATATCGCAACGAAATAGTCGATGCGATGATGAAAAAATTCAGTTACAAGAACGTAATGCAGGTGCCGAAGATAGAGAAAGTCACCATCAACATGGCTATCGGTGAAGCAAGGGAAAACGTAAAGGTTCTTGATTCGGCAATGGCCGACCTTGCTACCATCTCCGGTCAGAAACCTATTCAGACCAAGGCAAAGAAGTCAATAGCAAACTTCAAGCTCCGTGAAGGAATGCCCATCGGCTGCAAGGTTACCCTGCGCGGCGACAGGATGTATGAATTCCTTGATCGCCTTATCAACCTGGCTCTTCCCCGTGTCCGCGACTTCCGCGGCGTGAGCCCCGACTCTTTTGACGGCAGAGGCAATTATTCTCTGGGTATCAAGGAGCAGCTCATTTTCCCGGAGATTGAGTTTGACAAGGTTGATAAAGTAAGAGGCATGGATGTTACCATAGTAACCACTGCCCAGTCAGATGAAGAAGCACGTGAGCTGTTGACGCTGTTCAACATGCCCTTCAAGAAAGCGTAAGGAGATTATTATGGCAAAGACATCTATGAAAGTAAAGCAGGCCAGAAAGCAGAAGTTCGCTGTCAGGGAATACAGCCGCTGCAATATTTGCGGACGCCCCCACGGATATCTGCGCAAGTACGGTATCTGCCGTATATGCTTCAGGGAATTGGCTTACAAGGGTCAGATACCCGGAGTAAAGAAAGCCAGCTGGTAAGATAAGGAGGAATGATATCATGACTATGAGTGATCCCATCGCGGATATGCTTACGAGGATTCGTAACGCAAATATCGCAAAGCACGACACCGTGGATGTCCCCGCCTCCAAGATAAAGGTGGCTATAGCAGACATCCTCGTTGATGAAGGATATATTAAGAGCTATGAAATGGTGGATGCAGGTTCTTTCAAGAACATTCACATCACCATGAAGTACAGCGGCGGCAAGAAAGATAACATCATAACAGGTCTTAAGAGGATTTCCAAGCCCGGTCTTCGCGTATATGCCGGCAAGGACAACCTTCCCAAGGTACTCGGAGGACTTGGCGTGGCAATCATTTCCACAAACCAGGGTGTTATCACGGATAAGAAGGCCAGAGAGCTCAACGTAGGCGGCGAAGTTCTTGCCTTCGTTTGGTAGGGCAGACGCCGAAAGCTTTAGACGAAAACAAGCCGTAGGCGCAGTTTGAGTCAAAGCGAGGTGCTTCTTTGAGATTAGCGATGGCGAGTGGAACACGAAGCCGGAGCTTAGCGAAAAGAAGTTCCTTATTGTAATGTATAAATAACATAATATGGAGGTACGGGCATGTCACGAATAGGAAGAATGCCAATCGCGATACCGGCGGAAGTTACTGTTGATATCGCAGAAAATAATCAAGTGACTGTGAAGGGTCCCAAAGGTTCTCTTGAGAGGGTATTTGCCCCTGAAATGGAGATAACCGTAGAAGGCGCTGAAGTCATAGTCAAAAGACCCAATGACCAGAAGAGAATGAAAGCTCTTCACGGTCTTACGAGAACCCTTATTGCGAATATGATTACAGGCGTTACTGAGGGCTATAAGAAGGAACTGGAGATTGTCGGCGTAGGTATGAGGGCATCAAAGTCCGGAAACAAGCTTACTCTGAACCTTGGATTTTCTCATCCCGTAGAGATGGAGGATCCCGAAGGTGTCGAAGCTACCGTAGACGGTGAGAAGATTATCGTATCAGGTATAGACAAGGAAAAGGTTGGTCAGTACGCTGCAAATATCAGGGACAAGAAGAGACCTGAACCTTACAAGGGCAAGGGTATCAGATATGCAAATGAGCATGTAAGACGTAAAGTAGGCAAGGCAGGTAAGTAAGGAGATTTAAAATGATTAACAAAAAGACAAGATCTCAGGTACGTACGAAGAAGCATGCCAGGATGCGTTTCCACATTTCCGGAACAGCACAAAGGCCCCGTCTTTGTGTATTCCGCAGCAACAATCATATGTATGCTCAGATCATAGATGACACAAAGGGCGCTACTCTTTGCTCAGCATCTACTGTTGAGAAGGAGATTAAGGATCAGCTCGAAAAGACAAATAACGTTGATGCCGCCGCTATGGTTGGAACGACCATCGCAAAGCGCGCTCTTGACAACGGTATCGACACCGTTGTTTATGACAGAGGCGGTTATCTGTATCATGGCAAGGTAAAGGCTCTCGCAGAGGCTGCAAGAGAAGCCGGGCTTCAATTCTAAGGAGGAACTAAGATGAAACGAGAAATCATAGATCCCGCCTCGCTCGGTGAGCTCGAGGACAGGGTAGTAGCCATAAAGAGAGTCGTTAAGGTCGTAAAGGGCGGCCGTAACATGAGGTTTTCGGCTCTTGTGGTAGTAGGAGATAAGAACGGTCATGTAGGTGTAGGTCTGGGCAAGGCTGCAGAAATCCCCGAAGCTATCAGGAAGGGTAAAGAGGATGCAGCAAAGAGCCTTATCAATGTAAAGCTCGATGCAAACGGAAGTATTCCTCACGACATAATAGGCAAGCATACAGGTGCGAACGTACTGCTTAAGCGCGCTCCCGAGGGTACCGGTGTTATCGCCGGCGGTCCCGCCCGCAGCGTCTGCGAGATGGCAGGCATCCGCAACATCAGGACAAAGTCACTTGGATCAAACAACAAGCAGAATGTTGTTCTTGCTACCATAAAGGCGCTTGAGGAGCTGAAGTCTCCCGAAGAAGTAGCTGCAGCAAGAGGAAAGACTGTAGAAGAGATCCTTGGCTAATCAGGAATTGGATAAAAGGAGTAGATTATGTCATCATTAAAGATAACTCTTAAGAAATCCCTGATCGGACAGACTCCGAAGAACAGGGCCACGGCTAAGGCTCTTGGACTTTCCAAGATCGGCAAGACCGTGGAGATGCCCGACAATGATGCGGTGCGCGGCATGGTTCGCAAGGTGCGCCACATGGTTCAGGTAGAAGAGATATAGGAGGTACCGGAAAATGGGTTTGGATTTAAGTACATTAAAAGGTGCTGAAGGCTCTTCGCACGCAAAGAATTTCAGAAAGGGCCGCGGACACGGTTCAGGAAACGGAAAGACAGCAGGTAAGGGACATAAGGGTCAGAAGGCTCGTTCCGGCGGCTCTTCAAGACCCGGTTTTGAGGGCGGTCAGATGCCTCTTTACAGGCGTATTCCCAAGAGAGGATTCACCTGCAGGAATTCCAAGGATATTGTTGGAATCAATGTATCTGTACTCGAAAGATTTGAGGACGGTGCTACCGTAGATGTAGCTATGCTCGTTGAAAGCGGCGCTGTCACCAATCCCAGGGACGGAGTAAAGATTTTGGGAAACGGTGAGATTACCAAGAAGCTTACCGTTCGTGCAAATGCCTTTAGCGAAGGTGCAATAAAGAAGATTGAGAAAGCAGGCGGAAAAGCCGAGGTGATTTAATGTTGGAGACAGTCCGTAATGCATTCAAGATAGAGGAAATCAGGAAACGCCTGTTTTTCACTTTTCTGATGCTTATTGTCGTACGACTGGGCTCACAGCTCCCGGTTCCCGGCATAAACAGGACAGCCTATACAGACTGGATGTCCAATCAGATGGCGGATGCATTCAATTTCTTTGATTCTATTACCGGTGGATCATTTGAGGATATGTCGGTATTCGCACTGAATATCACACCTTATATTACAGCATCCATCATAATGCAGCTTCTCACCATAGCAATTCCCAAGATTGAGGAGATGCACAAGGAGGGAGAGGAAGGCCGCAAGAAGATAGCTTCCATTACGAGGTATCTGACAGTAGGTCTTTCCGTTTTCGAAGCTGTGGCTTTGGCTATAGGTTTGGGTCGCCAGGGATATCTTGAAGAATTTAACGTTATTACCGTTGTTACCATGGTAGCTGCTCTTACCGCCGGTTCCGCAGTTCTTATGTGGATAGGTGAGAGGATTACTGAAAACGGTGTGGGTAACGGTATATCAATAGTACTTACCATAAACATTCTCTCAAGGCTCCCGAATGACTTTGCATCGCTGGGAGAGCAGTTTGTCCTTGGAAAGAATATAGGACGTGCCGTAGTAGCGATAGCTGTTATTGCGGTGATTGTCCTTGCCATGGTAGTTATGGTAGTAATTCTTCAGGACGGACAGAGAAAGATACCGGTGCAATATTCAAGAAAGATACAGGGACGCAGGCAGGTAGGCGGTCAGTCTACATTCCTTCCTTTGAGGGTCAACACCGCCGGCGTTATCCCCATTATCTTCGCCCAGTCACTTTTGCAGACGCCTGTTATTATAGCTTCGCTTCTGGGCGTAGGACAGGGTACGGATATCGGCTCAAAGATAATAAAAGGACTTTCCCAGTCAAACTGGTGCGATCCTTCACAGCCGGTTTATTCAATTGGATTTGTGGTTTATATTTTGCTTATTATCGCATTTGCTTATTTCTATACATCGATTACCTTTAATCCGCTCGAACTTGCGGATAATATGAAAAAGCAGGGCGGATTCATACCGGGCATAAGACCCGGCAAGCCTACCAGCGATTATCTTACGCAGATATTGAATTACATTATCTTTATCGGAGCGGTAGGACTATGCCTGGTAGCATTTGTTCCCATTTTCTTTAATGGTGTATTCGGCGCCAGCGTTTCATTCGGCGGTACTTCAATCATCATTATTGTGGGTGTTATCATAGAGACATTAAAGCAGATTCAGTCTATGATGGTTACAAGACACTATACAACCGGATTTTTAGGAGATGCCTTATGAAAATAATCATGTTGGGAGCCCCCGGTGCCGGAAAAGGCACACAGGCAAAGATGATAGCAGAAAAGTGCGGTATTCCGCATATTTCCACAGGTGATATCTTCCGCGCAAACATAAAGGAAGGTACCGAGCTTGGCAAGAAAGCAAAAGGATATATGGACAAGGGTGAGCTCGTTCCCGACGAGCTTACCTGCGACCTTGTTATGGACAGGATTTCCCATGATGACTGCAAGAACGGCTTTATCCTCGACGGCTTCCCCAGGACTATTCCGCAGGCAGAAGCTTTGAGCGCTGCTCTTGAAAAGGCGGGTCAGGCTATGGACTATGCCATAGACATAGAGATTCCCGACCAGAATATCATCGACAGGATGGGCGGAAGGCGCGCCTGCGCAGTCTGCGGAGCTACATATCATCTTGTAAACATTCCTCCCAAGGTAGAGGGGCATTGTGATGAATGCGGCGGTCCCCTTATCTTAAGAGACGACGACAAGCCCGAGACTGTAAAGAACAGGCTTTCCGTATATCATACACAGACTCAGCCTCTTATCGAGTATTACAGCAAGAAGGGAATCCTTTCAGAGGTTGACGGAACTATGGAAATGCAGGCTGTTTTTGATGCGATAATAAAAGCCATCGGAGCATAAGAAATATGGGAGCAGTGATGTTTGCCTGCTCAAAGGCCGGACATGATAAAGGCAGGATTTATGCTGTGGCGGGGTCATCCGGGGACAAGGTGCTCCTTTGTGACGGAGACAAGCGCCCTTTAGAGCGCCCCAAGGCAAAAAATGCAAAGCACATTCAGATAATCCGGAATCTGCCGGAAGAAATCGTTTCCATGTGCGAACAAAACGGTAAATTGTATAACGAAGGTATCAAACGTGCGCTTAAACAATATACTTTAAAGCGCCTGGAGGAATCAGATGTCAAAGGCTGATGTAATAGAAGTAGAAGGCAGAGTGGTTGAAAAGCTTCCCAACGCCATGTTCAAGGTAAAACTCGAAAATGATCATGAGATTCTCGCACATATAAGCGGAAAGCTCAGAATGAATTTCATTCGTATACTGCCGGGTGATAAAGTGACATTGGAGCTTTCGCCCTACGATCTTACAAAGGGCAGGATTATTTGGAGAGATAAGTAAAATATCCGGTAATTTAATATTTTGCTTGCCTTTGAATTGAAATTGTGTTAGTATATGTCAGTTGCCTTTTGAATTAGGAGAAGGAGAACAGTTATGAAAGTAAGGGCTTCGGTTAAGCCGATTTGCGAGAAATGCAAAGTTATTAAGAGAAAGGGAAAGATTCGCGTTATCTGCGAAAATCCCAAGCATAAGCAAAGACAAGGTTAAGAGCCTTGCTTTGTTTTTGGCGTATATAGACGCCGCATTACAGAAAGCACGGTGGCTCCGGGCTTTCTTATATTCTTTATTAGTCATCATTATATATAGATAGTGCCGTTGATTCATACATACCGGAATCCGGCACGCAGAAGTTATGTAAACTAGCAATTAATGGAGGTTTTAACACATGGCTCGTATCGCAGGTGTTGATTTGCCCAGAGAAAAGAGAGTCGAGATAGGTCTGACTTACATATACGGAATAGGCAGGACCAGCTCAAACCGCATCCTTAAGGCTGCAAACGTGAGCCCTGACACCCGTGTAAGGGATCTGACGGACGAAGAGGTCAAGAGAATCTCTGACATAGTAGACAGCACGCAGACAGTTGAAGGTGAGCTCCGCAGGGAGATTGCCATGAACATCAAGCGTCTGCAGGAGATTGGCTGCTATCGCGGAATCCGTCACAGAAAAGGACTCCCCGTACGCGGACAGAAGACAAAGACAAATGCGCGTACACGTAAAGGTCCCAAGAGGACAGTGGCAAACAAGAAGAAGTAATTTTTTTAAGTAAGAAAGGATCATCATGGCTAAGAAGGTTGTTAAGAAGGCAGCTAAAAGACGTGTTAAGAAGAACGTTGAACACGGTCAGGCACATATTCAGGCCTCATTTAATAATACTATCGTAACGCTTACCGATTCCCAGGGCAACGCTCTTTCATGGGCAAGTGCAGGGGGACTTGGCTTCCGTGGTTCAAAGAAGTCTACTCCCTATGCGGCACAGATGGCTGCCGAGACTGCAGCAAAGGCTGCTCTGGTACACGGATTAAAATCTGTAGACGTAAAGGTAAAGGGACCCGGTTCAGGCAGAGAGGCAGCTATCCGCGCTTTGTCTGCTTGTGGAATCGACGTGACCAGCATTCAGGATGTTACTCCTGTGCCCCACAACGGTTGCCGTCCCCCGAAGCGCAGAAGAGTATAACGGAGGTACATATAAATGGCTATAAACAGAACGCCGGTACTTAAGAGGTGCAGGTCTTTGGGACTGGAGCCTCAGGTACTGGGATATGATAAGAAATCCAGAAGACAGCTTGTCCGTTCCGGAAGGAAGGTAAGCGAATACGGTCTGCAGCTTCGCGAGAAGCAGAAGGCTAAATTTATTTATGGTGTACTTGAAAAGCCTTTCCATAACTATTATGAAAGAGCTGAACAGAAGAAGGGAATGACCGGTGAGAATCTTCTTATTCTTCTTGAATCAAGACTGGACAATGTTATTTTCCGTCTTGGATTTGCAAGGACCCGCAAGGAAGCCCGCCAGATAGTAGGTCATCGACAGATTCTTGTAAACGGCAAGAATGTGCAGATTCCTTCATATCTCGTAAAGGCAGGCGATACCATAGAAGTACGCGAGAACAAGAAAGACTCTGTACGTTATAAGGAGATACTTGAAGTAACTGCAGGCAGAATCGTTCCGGAATGGCTCGAGGCAGATCCTGAGAACTTAAGCGGTACGGTAAAGGCTCTCCCCACCAGGGAAGAGATTGACGTACCGGTTGACGAGATGCTTATCGTCGAGCTGTATTCCAAGTAAAACGTAAACCCCCGCTCACACAAAAGGAGGACCTCAAGTGTTCGATTTTGAAAAACCGGTTATTGATATTATTGAGACTTCTCAAGACGGTAAGGCAGGCAGCTTTGTCGTTGAGCCTCTCGAAAGAGGATATGGTGACACTTTGGGCAATGCCTTAAGAAGAATCATGCTTTCCTCGCTTCCGGGATCTGCGGTCAGCAGAGTTAAGATAGACGGTGTCCTTCATGAATTCAGTTCCATCCCCGGAGTAAAAGAGGATGTTACCGAAATCATTATGAACCTCAAGCAGCTGGCGATTAAAAACAGCAGCTCAACCGATGAAGTAAAATATGCTTACATTGATTGTGAGGGTGAAGGCGTAGTAACCGCTGCAGATATTCAGGCAGATCAGGATATCGAAATGATAAACCCCGACCTTGTGATCGCAACTCTCGGAAAGGGTGCAAAGCTCTCCATGGAGCTTACCATCACAAAGGGCAGAGGATATGTCGGAGCAGACAAGAACAAAGGCGAAGACCTTCCCATAGGTGTGATTGCCATTGATTCTCTTTATACTCCCATTGAGCGTGTGAATATGCGCGTGGAAAATACCCGTGTCGGTCAGATAACTGACTTTGACAAGCTGACGCTGGATGTATTTACAAACGGCACCCTCACTCCCACCGAGGCAGTGAGCCTTGCGGCAAAGGTATTGAGCGAGCATTTAAGCCTCTTCATCGATCTTTCCGAGAATGCAAAGACCGCTGAAGTAATGGTTGAGGCACCTGACAGCGAGAAGGAAAAGGCGCTTGAAATGAGTATTGATGAACTGGAGCTTTCCGTTCGTTCATTCAACTGCTTAAAACGCGCCGGCATCAACACTGTTGAAGAGCTCTGTGAAAAGACTCCCGATGATATGATGAAGGTTAGAAACCTGGGAAGGAAGTCACTTGATGAAGTACTTGCCAAGTTAAAGGATTTGGGCCTTTCATTAAATCGCGGCGATGATATTTGATAGTAACGAAGGAGAAAAGAAATGTCCAAATACAGAAAATTAAGTAAGTCGACAAACCAGCGACTGGCACTTCTTCGCAATCAGTCTACGGCTCTGCTCTACAAGGGCAGCATCGTAACTACCGAAGCCAGGGCAAAGGAAGTCCGCAAGATGGTGGAGCCTTTGATTGCAATGGCTGTTCGCGAGATGGACAATACCGAGGAAGTTACCAAGTCGGTTAAGGTTGCACGCAAGGATGTTAACGGCAAGAGAGTAAAGGAAGAAAAGGACGGCAGGAAGGTTGCTGTCTTTGACGAGAAGGAAGTCACCTTCAAGAAGGATCTTCCCAGCCGCGTTCATGCAAAGCGTCAGATACGCAAGGTAGTTTATCCTGTTACCGAAGTACCCGAAGAGAAGAAGGGTCGCAGGAGAAATACCAGGACCATCGATCTTGTAGACAAGATTTTTGATGAATATGCACCCAAGTATGCAGACCGTCAGGGCGGATATACCCGTATCGTAAAGATAGGACCCCGCAAGGGTGACGGCGCTATGGAAGTGCTTCTCGAACTGGTATAATTTAGTTTATTAAAGCCACGCTTTTCTTTTCAATTGGCTTTAATAGTAAACACAAATTCAGTACCTACGCCCACGGTGGAGATTACATTTATGTTTTCCCCGTGGGCTTGTATTATTTCACGGACTATGGAAAGCCCGAGGCCCGAGCCCGTCTTGTCTTTACCCCGGGATACATCGGTCTTGTAGAATCTGTCCCAGATTTTGCTTAAGGATTCTTTGGGAATGCCGATGCCGTTATCCTTTACGGATACATAGACTTTGCCGCTGCGCTCCGTTGTCTCTATCTTTATCTCCGAATTCTCCGGGCTGAATTTAATCGCATTATCTATGAGGTTTGAAAGAACCTGCCTTATTTTTTCTTCATCTGCGGAAACTCTCATTTCCGTCCCGGTTAAGATCAGATTTATTGTTATATTTTTTTCGATGCATTTTCCTTCAAAAACAGCCAGAGTCTGTTTTATTATGTTGTTCAGTTCAAATTCTTTATATATGGGTGAAATACCTTTTTCACCGAATTTATTAAGCTCCAGGAGGTTTTCCGTAAGCTTGGTTAGCCGCATTGTCTCAAAAACTATGACATCCAGATATTTCTTGTGCAGTTCGGGAGGAATGGTTCCGTCGGAAATGGCTGTTGCAAAGCCCCGGATAGATGTAAGAGGAGAGCGGAAATCATGTGATATATTTGAAATGAATTTGCGCTGGTCTTCTTCTAATGTATTAAGCTCATATGCCATGGCATCCATGGTTGAAGCTATGGTTCCGAGCTCGTCGCTTCTGTGGAGCCCCGTGGGGGTGTCAAAATTCGCCTTGCCATAGTTTGATGCGGTCTTTGTTATCTTGTTTAAAGGTCTGTAAAAGATAAACAGCATAAGTATGTATATAAAAATCGCAGCCACTGCAACGATAGCAAAGATTTTGTATACGGTATTTACGTACTTATCAACTGTGGATGTAATGGTGCTTATGGGTTTGTGGATGGTAATATATCCACGGACCCGGTAATTTATGGTAATGGGGGATACGACGCTTAACATGCTTTCTTTAAAAGAGCCGTAGAAGCTCCCGATTATACCGTAGTTTTGAGTAAAATCCGCAGGGTTAAAGCCTGATATGACTTCGTTTTCATCGTCAAGAGATACGGAAGAATCCGCTATTACCGTACCATCTGTGCTTATGACACGGATATCGGAATCCAGATATGCGCTCAAGGTAGATATTTCCGTATACAGATCCGAAAGAGTCATTTCATCGTTATAATATTCTGCGGCGTAGGAGCCGGATATGGCGGTAGCTTCCCTGTAGAGAAGCAAAGATTCCCGGTCTATAGTCGTGCTGTTTATAAAGCCTCCCGCAAAGGAAAGTATGATAACAAAGCCTGCTGCGAGAAAGATGGCAAATAATGCTGTAAGCTTAAGGACTAAAGGGTGTTTCATGGTGTCGTCACCTCGAACTTATAGCCCACACCCCAGACTGTGGCTATATTCCAGCTTTCCGTCCCCGGGAGCTTTTCCCGAAGGCGTTTTACATGGACATCAACTGTCCTTGTATCCCCTACATAGTCATAGCCCCAGATATGGTCAAGGAGCTGTTCCCTTGTAAAGACCTGGTTTGGAGATGAGGCAAGGAAATAAAGGAGCTCCAGTTCTTTTGGGGGCATTTCCACCCGCATACCGTCGTATTCAACCATATAATTGGAAAGGTTGATATTAAGCTTGTTAAATGAAAGAACCTTGGATGAGGATTCCCCTTTGGAAGAAGATGTATTTTGATAGCGCCGAAGGACAGCCTTTACCCTTGCTACAAGCTCCTTATTGTCAAAGGGCTTTATCATATAGTCGTCTGCTCCCAGCTCAAGCCCGAGGACTTTGTCGAAGACTTCGCCCTTTGCAGAGAGCATGATAACCGGGACAGAGGATTTTGTGCGGATTTCCCGGCAGACCTGATATCCGTCTATGCCCGGAAGCATAAGATCAAGGATCACAAGATCGGGATTAAATTCATCAAAAGAAGAAAGAGCGCTCTCCCCGTCATGAACCGTCTTGGTTTCAAAACATTCCTTCGTTAAATATATGCTGATAAGTTCAGCTATGCTTGCATCGTCGTCTACAATCAGGATTTTTTGTTTTGTTGACATTTTCTACACTCCTTGTATCAATTTTCCGAATGGAAAACAGCTATGGTAACTCCTGCGTCTCCCTCGCCGAATTCCCCTTCCCGGAAGCTTTCTATATAAGAAAGTCCTTTAAGGTGATCCCGGACTGCATTTCTTAATATTCCCGAGCCTTTTCCGTGGACTATCCGTACTGACGGGATTCCCGAGAGAAAGGCATCGTCTAAATATTTATCAAGGACAAATATGGCGTCGTCGGAATTTTTCCCTATGAGGTTTATTTCCGTAGATATGTTTGCAGCCTTTGACATTCTTCCGGAGGATGACCCCGAAGGAGAGCCCAAAGCCCGTTTCCTTGCGGCTGCTTTATATTTTGCGGATTCGGATTCTTCTTTAATAACCATTATATCAGATATATGGACTTTGTATTTAAGTATTCCCATCTGTACGGTTAGATTTCCCTTTGCATCCGGCAGCGTATGAACCGTGCCTTTCATATCAAGGGAAAATACCTTTACGGGATCTCCTTTTTTAAGAGAGGCGGGATCGGGATGATTTACCGGACGATCTTCCCTGGAAGATTTCTTTGAAGCGTTTTGAGCTTTTTTGCGGGCATTGTCGATGCCTGAACGAAGGTTTGCCCTTTGTTTTTCAAGCTCCTTTACGGCTTCTTTTTCGGAGGGCATAAAGGAACCGTATTTATTGATGTTCCTTATGGCTTCGTCTGCCTGCTCCTTTGCCTCCTTAAGAATCTTTTCCGCATCCTCCCGGGCTCGGGCGAGGATCTGGTCACGCATATCGTCGGATTTTTTCGTCTGGGCGGAAAGCTTGTCTCTCATGCTTTGGGATTCCCGGGTCATAGACTCTATCCTTGCTTCCTCCCGCTCAATCCTGACTTTCCTGCTTTCAAGGTCGCCCAATAGATCCTCAAAAGATTCTTTTTCCGTATCGATCTGTCCTCTTGCGGACTCTATAATATCCTCCGAAAGCCCAAGCTTCTTTGATATGGCAAAGGCGTTGGACTTTCCGGGAATACCTATAAGCAGGTGATATGTAGGCGACAGGGTCTTTACATTAAATTCGCAGCAGGCATTTTCGACTCCCTTTGTTGAAAGGGCATAGACCTTTATCTCGCTGTAATGGGTGGTTGCCATGGTGCGCACATTTGATTCGTTAAGTCTGTTTAATATGGCTATGGCAAGGGCGGCGCCTTCATCAGGGTCGGTTCCCGCACACAGCTCGTCAAAAAGCACCATGGACTTATCATTTGCATGGTTCATTATGTAAACCACGTTTTTCATATGACCGGAGAAAGTACTTAGGCTCTGCTCAATGCTTTGCTCATCTCCTATATCCGCATATATTTCGTCAAAGACTCCCAGGCAGCTCCTGTCTCCTGCGGGGATATGTAGACCTGACTGGCCCATTAGCTGAAGGAGACCCGCAGTCTTAAGAGATACGGTTTTTCCGCCGGTATTGGGGCCTGTAATTATAAGCTGGTTAAAATCTTCCCCCAGGACAATATCAATAGGGACGGCTTTTTCTTTGTCAAGAAGAGGGTGACGTGCCTTTCGGATCTTGATTATTCTCTCTTCATTAAATTCCGGCACAGAGGCATTCAGATCCTCCGCATATGAAGCCTTTGCAAATACAAAGTCAAGAAAGACTATGACTCTGAAATCTTCAGATACTATCAGGGAATTCTCGTTTACCATACCGCTTAGGGTGGCAAGTATCCTGTCGATTTCCTTTTCTTCTTCCTGCATAAGACCCGAACGCTCGTTATTCAGGTTTATAACGGAAGAAGGCTCTATAAATACAGTTGAGCCCGTAGAGGATCTGTCACAGATAACCCCCGGAACCCGGCTTTGGTATTGCGCCTTTACCGGCAGACAAAAATGCGCTCCCCTCATAGCTATAACCCTGTCCTGAAGAATATCCGTCATGGCGGGGCGGGATAGCATGGATGTAAGCTCAGCCTTGATTCTGTCTGCTATGCCGCCGATCTTGCGCCGGATATCCTTTAATGCGGGGGAAGCCTCATCAGATATTTCATCAGATGAAATAATGCAGCGTCTGATTTCGTCATTAAGGCTTTTTTTTGCATCAAGGTCTTTAAAATACCCCGTAAGAGAGTCTTTGCTCTCATCGGAAATTGAATTTTTGTTGTATGAGATCGCTTTTGCTGCGCCTGAAAGTATGCCGCATATATCAAGGAGTTCACCCGCATTAAGAGAACCTCCCGCTTCGACTCTTTTAAGATAAGAAGAGGGGTCCTTTATGCCGCCAAAAACAAGGCTTCCTCCCTTCATAAGACGGGAGAATGCATCGGCGGTTTGTTTCTGATATGTCCTGATTTCTTTTATGTCGGATACGGGCTTTAAGGATAAGCATCTTTCCACCCCGGCCTGCGTAGACGCACGGGATGATAAAGCCTTTAGAATCTTGTCATATTCCAATGTTTTAAGCACACGATTATTCATGAAATAATTTTAACATAAATGCCTGCTCTTTCTCAACTTTTGTTTAAAGTTTGTTCATATATAGGTGATATTATCTTCGTCATGAGTGAAAATGAGAACAAAGAAAAGTCCCCTGTCATACGGGAGACTATCAAGGATAAAGCGCTGAATAAAAAGAAAATAGCAGCATATATTGCAATAGCCCTTATTTGCGGAGTGCTCTTTGGGGTCACTGCAGCAGCTTCTTTTCATTATCTTTCCGGCTATCTTTCAAACGGTACGAAGGAAGAGGATACGGATGAAGCCTTTAGCGTGCCCGACGAGGCATCGGGGGATATGGTATCTGATGTTACTACGGAAGAACCCCTGCCGGAAAATACGGATTCTGAAGCTGGTGATGAGGATTCTGACAGCGATGGATCTGATTCTAAAAAGGAGCTTACACTGGAGGATTATCAGACCCTGACAAATCTTTTGTATGCATCCGGAGAAAAGACCGATAAAAGCATTGTGTCCGTGCTTTCAGTAACTTCAGATAAGGATATTTTTGATACGGTCTATGAGAACGCAGACTCTGCATCGGGACTTGTTCTTGATATCGGAGAGAAGCGTGTCCTTGTATTATGCTCATACAGCGCCGTTTCCGATGCCTCGGAAATCCGGATAAAATTCAATACAGATGAGGAGGCAACAGCCATTATCCAGGGATATGATACTGCTACGGATCTTTGCATTCTTAAGGTTATGGTAAGCGATATATCCGAAGATACGGCGGCAAAGATTGCGGCGGCAGATCTGGGAAGCTCCTATGCCATAAAAAGAGGAGATACCGTCATTGCCATAAGCTCAAGGGAAAGCGGAGATGACCTTATCTATACAGGGACCGTAACCGCTGCGGACGGACAGATATATCTTCGGGACGGAGTGTACGGAGAGCTTTCCACAGACATTGCCCAAAGCCTTGAATCCGGCTTTCTTACGAATATAGACGGCAAAGTCGTAGGGGTCATACGAAGCAGCGAAAACGGAGCCCTTTGTGCCATTGGGATTTCAGACATAAAAAGTATTATTGAGAAAATCTCAAACAAAGAAGAAATCGTCCATATGGGAGTTATGATAAATACCATAACAAATGAGCTTTCAAAGACTTATGATGTACCTGCAGGGGTTCTTGTAAGCAAAGTGGTCGAGGGGACGGCTGCGCTTGATGCGGGCATATTGCAGGGAGATATAATTACCGGAATGGACGATGATAATATATCCACAGCAAAGGATTTTATGAATGTCCTTAAGGAATATACCGCAGGGGATAAGGTAAAGGTTACTATTATGAGACTTTCCAATGATGAATACAAGGAAATTACTTTGACAGTTAAATTATAGGGAAACGCTGATTAGGTTTAATTAATCCATATTATGCGTCAGGTGGGTGCCAGTCGCTCAAACAATGTCCTCGACTGCTGCACAGTCTGCGGAACTCGTTCTATCGCTAGGTTCGCCTTCGGCTCACCAAGCTTAAGGACACTCCTACGACTAGACTCAAGCTACGCCTTTGGCTTGCTTTCGTCAAGTTCTCCGGATGGCTTGGTGGCATCCTACCTGCCCGCATTAATATAAACTCATTTAATCAGCGTTTCCACAGAAGCTTTAAAGGAGATAGAATTGATATACGTAAATAAGCTCCGCGAGGGAGACAGGATAAAGCAGATATTTTTGATGAGGGCAAGGAAGACCGCTGTGTCAAAAGCGGGAAAGCCTTATGAGACTTTGACGCTCCAGGACAAGACGGGAGCCCTTGATGCGAAGATATGGGATATAGATAACGGCGGTATAGAAAGCGTTGACGCTCCGGCATATGTGGAGGTTTCCGGCGATATCTCCAAATATATGGGAAAGCTGCAGATGTCCGTAAAGCGCCTTCGCAAGGCGGATTCTTCCGAATATAACGAGGCGGACTATATGCCCGTAAGCCCCTACCCCATAGACCAGATGTATGAAAATATCGAAAAGCTGATAGATGGAGTAGAAGAAGAGCATCTTAAGGCTTTGCTTGATTCATTTTTCCGTGACGAAGATTTCAAAAAGGCTTTCTGCACCCATTCTGCGGCGAAGTCCGTGCATCACGGTTTTGTGGGAGGATTGCTCCAGCATACATTCTTTGTGGCGCGTACCTGCGATTTTCTCTCCAGGCAGTACCCCCAGCTAAACCACGATCTTCTGGTGACGGCTGCCTTGTGTCACGACATAGGCAAATTAAAGGAGCTGTCTACCTTCCCGGAAAACGATTATACGGATGAGGGACAGCTTATAGGACATATTGTGATAGGCATAGAGATGATTACGGAAAAGATACGGGATATCGAGGGATTCCCCAAGACTCTTGCTACAGAGCTTAAGCATTGCATTGCGGCTCATCACGGAGAGTTTGAATTCGGATCACCCAAAAAACCCGCCCTGATAGAGGCTGTTGCCCTTAATTACGCAGATAACATAGATGCCAGGATGGAGATATTTAAGGAAGCATTAGACGCAGCGACTCCCGACAGCTATGAATTCCTCGGATTCAACAATTTCCTGGGGTCAAATATAAGAAGGACGCATTAAAATGCCTTCCGTAACAGAAAAATTCGGAAAATACATATGTGATATAACACCGGAAAATCCGGACAGAAGCCGCAAACTCCTGCTTGCGGCTTATCGTGCGTATGGGGTAAAATTAAAGCTTTTCCCCGATAAGAAGCTGCCCCGGGCAAGACAGTTTGCGGCGCGTTATGTAAACAATGTCGTATCCCGGATGCTGGCGCATCCAAAGGAAGCTGCTTTGGTAAGCGTTTTTATGCCCTGTGAATTGATAAATGCCCTGGATATTATTCCCATGTGCGCAGAGCTTTATTCCTGCTTTATAAACGGAGCCCAGTCTGAAGCTGTTTTTGCCCAGAGAGCGCAGGAAGAAGGTATAGCCGAGACATTTTGCTCTTATCATAAGATACTGTTGGGAACGGCATATTCAGGAGTGCTGAAGCCCCCCTCCATGGTAGTAAACACGTCTTTGGTATGTGATGCCAACAATCTTACATTCAGGGAGCTTGCGGATTATTACGATATCCCGCAGTACTATATAGATGTTCCGGCAGACAGGTCCCGTGACGCCGTTTCGTATGTGGCGGATCAGTTCCGGGGGCTTAAGATATTCCTTGAGGATAATACGGGAAAAAGCCTTTCCAAAGAGCGTCTTAAGGAAAATATTGCCCGAAGCAATGATACAATTAAATATTTCAAAAAATGCTTTAACGAAAAGAAATCTCATTATGTGACAAATGATGTTACATCCGAGTTGTACGAGATTTATATGACACATAATGCCCTGGGTACGAAAGAAGCATACCGCTATGCAAAGGAGCTTTATGCCAATCTGAAGGCAGCAGGGTCAAAGAAGGGGATAAGGCTTCTTTGGCTTCATACCATGCCAAACTGGCAGGAACCGGTGCGCAAGCTCCTTGATGCAAACGACAGGTGCCAGATCGTATCCTGCGATATGAATTTTGAAAGCCTTTTTGATATGGATCCGGAAAAGCCGTACGAAAGCATGGCACACCGTCTTGTTTACAGCAGATGGAACGGAGGAGACGTGAGAATTGAGTTTGCCGTGAAAGCTGCGAAGGCATTGGATATAGACGGCGTCGTTTGCTTTTGCCATTGGGGATGTAAGCAGACCATGGGGCTTTCCGCAGCCTTTAAATCGCAGCTGGAGGATGAGGGCTTCCCTACCCTTATCTTAAACGGTGATGGCGTGGACAGGGCGAATGCCTCCGACGGACAGGTTTCCACCAGACTGAATGCATTTTTGGAAATGCTGGAGGGAGGAAGCCGTGAATAAGATTTATTATATGTGTAAGTACACGCCTCTGGAGATATTGGAGAGCTTTGGATTTGATACGGAAAGGTTGGATCCGGCTCCGCAGAATTTTGACTGTGCGGATTCCTGCGCCCACCCGAACCTTTGCGGCTACGGAAAAGCTGTTATAGAAGAGGTGAATTCAAAAGATATAAAAGCGCTTGTCCTTATAGACTGCTGTGATGTTTGCCGCAGGATATATGATGTCCTTAAGGAAAGGGGAGGCATGGATTTTTTGTATCTTATGCCCCTGCCTCATAAGAACGGCCCCGGTGATGCAAAGATGCTCGAAGGAGTTTTAAAGGAATTTGTAACGGAGCTTCGGGAATACACGGGAGAGGAATTTGATAAGGCAAAGCTTAAAGAATCGTGTGCGGCGCAAATCTCTTATGATGGGGAAGATGCAGATGACCGGGCGGGGCAGCAGGAAGGAGGACATATCAGCCTTACGGGAGCCCACGGAGGAGCGCTCCTTAAGGAAATCATTAAATCCAGAACGGATATACCGGTATTTGACAATACCTGTACCGGACTTCGGCAGGTGCATTTCGAAGGAGATGAAATTCCGGAAAACCCGCATATTATGTATGAATATGCCAAGGCTTTGCTAAATCAGAAAAACCCCTGCATGCGTATGCAGTTTAAGAAGGGAGCTCCGGATGAAAATGCCCTGGGTATCATATGCCATACCGTTAAATTTTGCGATTATTACGGCTTTGAATACCGGCATTTAAAGAACGAGACAAATGTTCCGGTCCTAAAGATAGAAACGGATCTTACCCCTTCATCAAGCGGTCAGATATATACAAGGATAGATGCTTTTGCAGAAGCTATAAGTCCAAAGACAGATATTAAGGAAAACGAAATGGGAAACATAAAATATGCCGCAGGCATTGACAGCGGATCTTCCAGCACGGATGCTGTTGTTATGGACGCAGACAAAAATATATTGGGTAAAGCCATACTTCCTACGGGAGCAGGCGCCGCCAGCGGTGCGGACAAGGCTCTTGAAGCAGCCTTAAAGGATGCCGGGCTATCCCGGGATGATATAGATGCTGTCGTTACGACGGGATACGGCAGGGAAACCATCGGTCTTTCGGATAAATCCGTTACGGAGATTTCATGTCACGCAAAGGGCGCACATTTCCTTTATCCAAAGGCACGTACGGTGATAGATATCGGCGGTCAGGATTCAAAGGTAATATCCCTTGACGAAGACGGGAATGTGGAAAATTTTGTTATGAACGATAAATGCGCCGCCGGCACCGGCAGATTTCTGGAAATGATGGCTCGTACCTTGAATTTGAGCCTTCCGGAAATGAGCAGGATGGGTCTTGCGTGGGAAAATGACATTACTATTTCCAGCATGTGTACTGTGTTTGCGGAATCCGAGGTAGTCTCTTTGATAGCGGATAACACTTCCTCTGCGGATATTATTCACGGGCTGAACGAGGCGGTTGCTTCAAAGACCGTATCCCTTGCCCGGCGTCTTAAGGCAAAGCCCTCGTATGTAATGACAGGGGGAGTAGCGCAAAACCGGGGAGTCGTGAAATCTCTCGAGGAAAAATTGGGAGAGGACATTTATATACCCGGGGAAGCCCAGCTTTGCGGAGCTTTAGGAGCGGCTCTTTATGCAATGGAGGGGAGAGGATGATTGACGATAACAAAAATGATATAGCGATAGTGGTCGCAGGTGGATCAGGAAAGCGCATGGGAGGGGAAATCCCCAAGCAGTTTACGGAGCTTTGCGGCAGGCCCGTTTTGTATTATTGTCTTAAGGCATATGAAGAAAGCCGCATAGACAAGGTAGTGCTTGTATGCGCGAACGAATATATTCCTCTTGCAAGAGAGATTATGGCCGGCTATGGTTTACATAAAACAGAGACCATCATCCCCGGCGGAAGAGAACGCTATGATTCCGTGTATGCGGGATTGCTGGCCGTAAAGGAGATGGGCGGAGCGGATTATGTCCAGATACATGATGCCGCCAGACCTATGGTTACGGCGGATATGATAGACGCAATGGCTGATGCCGTGCGGGAGGACAAAGCGCTCGTCGCAGCGGTACCGGCAAAGGATACTGTCAAGAAGGCAGATGTAGAGGGATTTGTGATAGAGACTCCGCGGCGAAAGAGCCTCTGGTCTGTACAGACGCCCCAGGTATTTTCGTATACGGAGCTTATGGCGGCATATGAGAAAATGATGGAAGATACCGGGCGCAGAGACGTTACCGACGACGCATCGGTTATTGAAAAATACGGCGGCGGGAGAGTCCGTATATTTGAGGCTTCTTATGATAATTTAAAGCTTACGACTCCCGGAGATATGATCCTGGCAAAGGCGATTTTGGAAAGCAGGGGAATGCCGGAATCTTCGGCTGCTGTCGGGGGAATCTGAAAATGATGGCAAAAGAAAGCAGAAAAAATATCAGATATATCCTTGCATCAGGCTCTCCCAGGCGATCTGACCTGCTCCGTCAGGTGCGAATAAAGTTTGAGGTTATGGTAAGCGATGCAGATGAATCTACGGATAAAACCGTGCCTTTTGAGGTTGTGCTTGAATTGTCCCGGAAAAAGTGCGAGGCGGTAGCAAGAGAGGCTGCGGATGCCTATGAGCCGTCCGGCGACGGAGATGACACAACCGTCGTTATCGCCGCAGACACCGTAGTTGCCTGTGACGGAGCTATTCTGGGAAAGCCCGGCAGCGGGCAGCAGGCCGTTAATATGCTTATGACGCTTTCGGGAAATACCCATTGCGTATTTACCGGGGTGACATTTTGCGTTATCCGCCACTCTGACGGGGCAGCAGAAAGCAATTTGGAATATGTTTCTTTTTGTGAAGAGACGAAAGTTACCATGTGTCCGTTTTCCGAAGAGGAAGCCATGGCGTATGTTGAGACAGGCGAACCCATGGATAAGGCGGGTTCGTACGGCATCCAGGGACTGGGTGCGCTCCTGGTCGAGCGCATTGAAGGCGATTATAATAATGTAGTGGGGCTTCCGTTATCCCGGCTGTGCAGGGAGATTAAGCTTCATACCACATTTCCCGATATATCGGAAACTTCGCTGTGATCATTCATAAAACGGGATAGATCTTCGGCTTCCGGTACTTCGTTTACTTTAAGGGTGAGCTTGTATGTGACGGAGCCATCGGGACTTTTTGTTATTTTGAGCTTTGATATCTGCGCATTGTTTTTGTTTAGATTTTCCAATATTACGGGATAAAAATCTTCTTCGCTCTTTGCGGTTATGCTAAGCCTGTAGTCTGCGGTAGAATCGCCTCCCAGAGGGAATCTGTGCATTATCACCATAAATAAAATAAGGAATGCGGTCACAAATACGGCAAGGAGGTACATTCCGGCGCCTGCTGCAAGTCCTATGGCTGCGGTAGACCAGATGCCGGCGGCGGTGGTTAAGCCCCTTATGGCATCTCCTTCCTTATCCCGGAATATCATGCCGGCTCCAAGGAAACTGATGCCGGTAACTACCTGGGCTGCGATACGGGAAGGATCAGCGCCCCGATCTCCCATCAGGCCGTCTGCGTCTTTGAATCCATATATGGAAACTATCATAAACAAAGCGGATGCGCAGCATACTATGGCGTGAGTCCGGACTCCTGCGGATTTTTGATTAAGCGACCGCTCGAGACCTATGGCAAAGCCGCAGACTCCCGCCAGTATGATTCTTGTAGCATAGACCGCAAAGGGATATTGGCTGAATTCATTTATAAATTCCATATTTTTCTCCTTTATTTCCAGCTTAACCTATGCAGCTGCCCGTAATCCTGCATTCCCTGAAAATCAAGCTGATGTAAAGCTTCATACAGAACTATTGCAACGGAGTTTGACAGATTAAGGGATCTTATTTCTTCAATCATGGGTATACGTATACAGTTTTCTTCGTTATCTACAAGAATTTCCTCCGGGATTCCGGCGCTTTCCCTGCCGAACATTATATAATCATTTGCATTGAATTTTGCATCGGTATAGAGCTTGTGCGCCTTGGTTGTGGACATATAGATTCTCTGAGGGGTGCATTTTTCAAGGAAGTCTTCGTAATCTTTGTATATCCGTACATCCAGTTTATCCCAATAGTCGAGACCCGCACGCTTTAAGGTCTTTTCGTTTATTTTAAAGCCCAAAGGTTCTATTAAATGAAGGGTCGTTCCCGTAGCTACGCAGGTGCGCCCGATATTCCCCGTGTTTGCCGGTATCTCCGGCTCCAAAAGTACGATATTCATAAGTATATTATATAGAAAATAAGGTGCGGCGTAAAGGTGTTTATTGCACCTCTTGCAGGCTGTGGCCATAGCATGTGCCGTCTGACGCAGGAAGCATGAATGAGCAGGATGCTTATCTGATGAATTATCAGGATTATCATTGAGAAAGGAAATATTATGACCAGAAAACCAACACATCCCGGGAGAGTTTTTTTGAAGATGTTTTGAAACCTTTGAATCTGACTGTAACAGATGTTGCCAAGATGCTGGGAGTGAGCAGAAAGGCTCTGTCCGAATTTGTGAACTAGAAAGTTTCTTTAAGCCCGGAGATGGCTATCAGATTAAGCAAGGCGACTAATACCTCGGTTGAAAGCTGGATGAACATGCAGCAGAAGCTGACATTATGAAATGCGCATCAGAATGAACCTTCGAATGTGATTCCTTTTCCTCTGGAGCCGGCCGGCAGGTGGGCGCAGATGATGCCATATTTTGTGGACGAGGTGGAGGCCGCGGACAGCACGGGGGCCGAGGATGAGGAGACTCTCTACTATGTCTCCGATGTGCGCCTGTTTGATTCCCTAAGCCGGAAGAAACAAAGCATGTAATGTATCATGCTGTCTATAATGTGCATGACACCGATTATAAGACGAATTGGATGGACTATTCATTTACGGATTCTGCTTCTTACATTAAAAAGGCTAAATCCAATAACGAGGATCTTTACAGTGACTTTAATGCGCAGCAGGGAAAGAAATGGAATGCACTTTATGTGACGAAGAACCCCGATGCCGGCAGTCCCATCTGCGGCACAGATCCCGACGACATATTCCTGGTAAAAAAGGGAGTATATGATGCGAATATAAGCGGGTATGAAGGCTTTGAGGAGATAGGAAACGCAGGTTCTGTAAACTGGAATATGTTACAATACAGCTATGAGCAGAGGAAAATTAACACAGAACGGTATACATTTATTAGACCACGAATGGAAAACGGTAAAATATTTTTTGGAACTTGGCAAAGATATAGAATTATTGCCAAAATCTGAAATTAAAGATTACCACCAGGGAGACTTTATGATGGACGGGGTGGCTTGGGAAGCCAAATCTCCTGTCGGAAAAGGTAAGTATACTGTACAAAACAAGATTCAAGAAGCTGTGCAGCAATCATGTAATATCATTATAGATTTAAGGCGCTCTAAAATGATGGAAGAGAAAGCCGTCAACGCATACCAACGGGAATTTAATAAAAGCAAAGGTTTAAAGCGCATGAAAATCATAAAAAAAGACGGAGAACTTCTTGATTTTCGCAAATAATAGTAGTATTATAATGGCACAGAGGTGTGGACCGGCATTGGAGATATGCGGGTGCCACACCATTTTTTTATTTCGCCCGTCTCGACATTACAGACAGCGGCAGGAATACCGTCAGGATAAACGCAAAGCTGAATTTGTGAGTTGCGGAGTTGCAGAGGCGGCTACCCTGATTTGTGCACCGCCCGGGTTATACAGCCCGGGCGGTTTGTTGCCGCCATAAATCAGCTTTTTGGTATAGACTTTGAAGAAATGGTACTAAACTTGTTATCTCAAAAAGATATCGGCAATATTGAAATGCTGAAATTGTATCCTGTTTATATGCATTTATTGTGGAAGAATTGTAGTTTCGAGGATTAAAGCCCAGGGTCGATTTCAAATTTTTTCTGGGCAATCATATACTCCGGGTAGTGTTATAATGGCATGGAGGTGATGTTTGCAAACACTAAAATACTACTATAAATAATGTCTACAAACATTAAACTGTATGATATATTAGTGCCTACAAACATTATTTGCATATAGGAGGATTGCCATGGATACAGAGGAATATTATAAGATACTGGACTTATCAAACAGTAGAATTCTAAGAAATGATTTTGCTACCAGGCGGTTTTTAGTGGAAAAAATAGACTGGAGGGACAGGCTTATATGTATATCCGGATCCAGGGGATGCGGAAAAACAACTATGATTCTGCAGCATATCCATGATGATTTCGAGAAGGAGATGGAAAAAGCACTATATGTTTCTCTTGATAATCTGTGGTTTTCGACTCATTCGCTGCCGGAATTGGTTGATATGCATTACAAAAACGGCGGTACGCATGTTTTTCTGGATGAGGTGCATCACTTAAAGGACTGGCAATTAATCATTAAGAATCTGTACGATGAATACCCTGGGCTTAGTATCGTCTATACGGGCACGTCCTTGCTAAAGATAGACTATGAGAGCGGGGATTTTTCCAGAAGACAGGTGACATATGATCTTCCCGGGCTTTCGTTCAGGGAGTATCTGTGCTTTGAAAATATAATTGATATGGAGGCTGTCAGCCTGAAAGACCTCCTAAAAAACCACAGGAAAATCGCCGGAGATATAGCGCCGTAAAAAGCCATATTAAAGCATTTTAATGAATACTTCAAAGGGGATATTATCCTTTTTATAAGGAGGTTTATGCCGGATATGAGCAGAGATTATCCCA
>CAJOQM010000023.1 GCA_905236845.1 uncultured Lachnospiraceae bacterium
ACCTTTATGCAGACAGTAGAATAAAATGAATTTCTTTCCGGCGGGGCGACCTGCCGGATATTTTAAAAAGGGAGGGATGAAAATGCTTAAGAATTTCGTCCTTGATACTAATATACTTCTGGAAAGTCCCAGAGCTATTTACGGCTTTGAGGACAACAATGTCTATATCGCAGGAACGACCCTGCAGGAACTCGATTCAAAGAAGAAACTGGGAGGAGAGCTGGGTTTTAATGCCCGGGAGACCGCCAGGATCCTTGAGGAATTCCGCAGGCAGGGAGACCTGACAAAAGGCGTTTCCATAGGAAACGGCGGACATATATTCGTAGAGCCCGACGGCGTAGATCAGGCAAATCTTCCCAACGGCTATTCCATAGATGTGGCAGATAACCGCATTATTTCTTCCTGTGTTCACCTCCAAAAGAACATAAAAGACCCTGTAATCCTCGTAACAAACGACGTAAGCATGCGTGTTAATGCGTCTGTTTGCGGCGTAAACGTGGAGTATTATCTAAACGACCACGCCATATCTGAAGAGGATCTTTACCGTGGCTGGGAAGAGGTTGAGTCCGATTCCGATACTATAAACCGCCTTTATTCCGAGGGAGCTATAGCCGTGACGGATCCGGCGGTGGTCAAGGCTTTGGAAAATTCCCGCAGATATGAGAATGAATATTTTATAGTAAAATGCGACAGACAGTCTGCGGTTTGCGTGCTTCAGGACGGCGAGCTAAAGAAGCTTCCGGATCAGCATCCCTACGGCGTACAGCCCAGGAACGCAGCCCAGCGCATGGCTATCCACGCTCTGTGCGACCCTTCTATAGACCTTGTTATACTTAAAGGACCCGCCGGTACGGCAAAGACGTTTTTGCCCCTTGCCACAGGGCTTGAATATACTTATGATTCAAAGAAGGACAGGCGCTATTCAAAGATTATGATAGCAAAGCCAAATGTAGAGTCCGACAAGGAATTTGGCTTCCTTCCCGGTGATATGGATTCCAAGACGGAATTTTTGCTGCAGAATTTCTATGATAATATAGAGACTATCCTTCGCAAGGGAAACAAGGATATTCCCAACGACGAGATACAGCAGCAGATAGAGGATATGATGTATACCAAGGTGCTTAATGTATTCCCTCTGGCATACATGCGGGGTCGCTCGATTTCCGATGCGTTTATTATAGTAGACGAGGTGCAGAACACGACCCGCACCCAGATAACGGATATCCTTACCCGCCCTGCGGAAGGCGGCAAGCTTGTGCTGGCAGGAGACGTGGCGCAGATAGACAATCATACCCTTGATGAATACAACAACGGTCTTACCTTTGCCATGAGGCTTATGGAAAATTCCCGCCGCTGCGCCCAGATTACCTTTGACGAGGAGCAGGTAGTCCGCTCCGGTCTTTCCGCCGAGGTTACAAAGCGCCTAAAAGACCTGAAACTAAAAGGAAGCAGGCAATGAATACAGATAAGCACAGGATTCGCAATGATTTGATCTTGATAGGAACGCTGCTGGTAATAGCGCTGGCAGCGTTTATTTTTGTAAAGATAAATAAATCGGCGGGGGATTATGCCGTCGTCTATGTGGATACGGTTGAAGAAGCCCGGTTTTCCCTTAGCGAAGATACGAAATATAAGATAAATGGGGCTAACGGAGGAATCAATACCCTGGTTATAAGTAACGGCTCGGCTTTCCTAGAGGATGCGGATTGCCCCGACCGGCTTTGCGTAAAGCAGGGAAGTATTTCAAATGTGGGAGAGTCAATCATATGCCTTCCCCACAAGGTGGTAATAGCTATAGAATCCGGGGATGATGAAGAAGCACAGTACGACGGAGTAGCAAAATGAGTGTAAGAAAAATCGCAAAACTAGCCATGCTTACGGCGCTGGCTATGATATTAAGCTATGTGGAGTCTTTAATCCCCGTGTTTGCCGCAGTTCCCGGGATGAAGCTGGGACTTACGAATCTGGTGGTTTTGGTTGCTCTTTTATATATGGATGCAGGCTCTGCTTTCTTAATTAACATGATCCGAATAGTGCTGGTTGCTCTTACTTTTGGGAATTTATTTGCATTGCTTTATTCTCTGGCGGGGGGAATTTTGAGCTTTGCCGTCATGTTTTTACTTAAAAAGACCGATAAATTCAGTGCAGTGGGAATCTCCGCAGCAGGTGGCATCGCCCATAATGCCGGGCAGATAACAGTGGCGTGTATCGTGCTTGATACGGCGTATGTATTGGGTTATCTGCCTGTTCTTATAATAAGCGGCATCATTGCCGGTGTCATAATAGGTAT
>CAJOQM010000024.1 GCA_905236845.1 uncultured Lachnospiraceae bacterium
CAAATAAATACCATCGCTTTGGCATAACTCACTGTCCATAAATCTTCGTCTGAATAAAGGACCGTTTTTTATTATGGAAAGATCCTCCGGGGAAAACAAAACTATATTTAAAAGTCCAAATAATTCCGAATATTTTTTTATGGGAATTTTATCTATAGCTATTCCCTTTGTCATTCCTTTTTTCAGATGTATATCTATCCTTCTTTCTCTTTTATCTTTTTCTATAAGACATTTAATATGGGACTCATTTTCATCAAATTTTATAAGCTCTTTATCCTTATTTCCCCTGTGTGATTTTGTTACTCCACACAAATAAACGGACTCGAGAATATTAGTTTTTCCCTGTCCGTTTTTTCCATACAAAATATTTGTTTTCGGGTCAAAATTTATGCATGCCTGTGCATAATTACGATAATTTCTTAATTCAAGAGCTTTTATTATCATTATTATCTGACATCCACTTTAAATGATTTATCCATAAACGAAAATATATCTCCCGGATGCAGTTTTTTTCCCCGCATGGTGCATACTTCTCCGTTTACGGATATTTCTCCGTCTTCTATCAACATTTTTGCATCACTTCCGGATCCTGCAATTCCTGATAATTTTATTGCCTGACCCAGTTTAATATACTCATCTTTTATATAAATATTATCCATCAGATATTCACCGGAAGTATCATATAATTATAAGTTTTTTCTGCATTATTTATGTAGCAGGGATAACGTGAGCTTCCCATATAAATATCTACTTCTTCATCATCTACTACATTAAATACATCAAGAAGATATCCCGGATTAAATCCTATTTTTAAATTTTTACCTTCTTTTTTTATATCAATATCTTCATCCATAGTTCCCACATGGGTCTTCAAATCAATATGAAGTACATCATCTTTAATATTAAGAGCTATAGGTTTTTTATCACCTTCACGGGAAAGAAGGCTGGCTCTGCGAAGAGAATCCGTCATTTTTTTCTTTGAAACGGTAAACTTCGTCTCATAATCAGCCATCATCATCCTGTTTATATCCGGGAATTCTCCTTCTATAAGTCTTGTTACCACAGTCGTTGTATCAAAAAGGAAAACCATATGATTATTTGAAAATACTATCTGTACAAATTCGTCCATATCGTCCCTTAATATTTTTGTAAGTTCATTTAATGTCTTTGCGGGAACAATGGCTTTTTTATCTCCGTAATCATCATTTAATGTAATCTTTCTAATTGAAAATCTGTATCCGTCTATGGATTCTACCTGAAAGGTATTGCCGTCTATAACAAACTGCTCTCCCCTCATTACAGGCTTTGTTTCATCCGTTGAGAAAATTGTCTGTCTTATAATATCTTTCAAAGCAAGCTGGGGAATTTCTACCGCATTTTCCTGATTCAAATCCGGAAGGAATGAAAAATCATCTCCGGGGCGTCCCATTATATTAAATTCAGACTGATCGCATACAATATTCACACTGTATTTTTCATTTGTGGTCATTACTATATTGCTTGAAGGAAGGGATCTTATTATCTCTGCGAAAATCTTTGCATCTATGGCTATCATTCCTTCTTCTTCAATATTTCCTGCCATGATGGTTTCTATTCCCAGCTCATTATTGTTGGCTGTAAGCTTTATCTCATCTCCGTAAGCGGTAATGAGTATGCATTCAGCTATGCTAACCGT
Organism: uncultured Lachnospiraceae bacterium; assembly: GCA_905236845.1. Lineage (GTDB taxonomy): Bacteria > Bacillota > Clostridia > Lachnospirales > Lachnospiraceae > RUG14243. The sequence goes on from CAJOQM010000024.1 coordinate 1,676, forward strand.
AGATCTTGTAGCAACGGCTTTGCTTACGATATTTATTGCAGAATAAAAGTCTTCCTGGCTGCAGCTTATTTTCATTTTTAAGTCCCCTTTCGAATGGATTTATCAATCAATTAATCTATATAATAATTATTAGTAATTAGTAATAAGGGCGTTGATATGTGTATAAATTGTGAAAATCCCCGATTTAAGCCTAATTCGGATTTATTTTTTTCCTCAAAATATCAACATTGCTTTTTAAAGTGGCGTCACTTTCAAGACTCTTTTCAATGCTTTTAACGCCATGGTTGATAGTTGAATGATCTCTTCCCAAAGCTTTTCCTATGCTTTCCTGGGAAGAATCAGTCATATACTGGCACAGATACATTACTATCTGTCTGGGTTTTGCTATTTCCTGATTGCGTTTTGATGAAAGAATGTCTTCTCTTGTTATATGATAATGGTCGCATACCACATCTATAATGAAATCAGGAGTAATTACCCTTGTATTTTCGGAAGATATGATATTTGCAAGCTCTCTTTGAGCTATTTCAATATCTATCTCGCATTCTTCTATAGTAGAATATGCTTTAAGCTTGTTGTAAGAACCTTCAAGCTCCCGGATATTTGAGGTGATGTTGCTGGCTATATAATCAAGGACTTCATCATTCAATATAAATCCGTCCTGTTCTATCTTTGTGCGGAGAATGGCCATCCTTGTCTCATAGTCGGGAGCTCCGATATCAGCCAGAAGTCCCCATTCAAGACGGGTTCTGATACGATCCTCAAGGAGCTTTATATCCTTTGGAGGCTTATCCGATGATATGACTATCTGTTTGTTTGCCGTATGGAGGGCATTAAAAGTATGGAAAAATTCCTCCTGTGTCGCATCTTTTCCTATTATAAACTGTATATCGTCTATAAGCAGGGCATCTACATTTCTGTATTTCTCACGGAAACGAACGATGGCATTTTGATTATTATTCTGTCTGTTGTTACGAATTGCCTCTATAAGCTCATTTGTAAAGTTTTCAGATGAAACATAGCGAACCACAGCCGAAGGATTATTATTTCTTATATAATGTGCAATGGATTGCATAAGATGAGTCTTGCCCAATCCTACTCCTCCGTATAGAAAGAGAGGATTGTAGACTTCTCCCGGTGATTCAGCGACTGCAAGAGAAGCCGAATGGGCAAAGCGATTGTTGTTTCCCACTACGAATGTATCAAAAGTATAGTTTGTGTTAAGGCTAAGCTCCGAATAGCTTTCTTCAGCGATTTCATCGGATGTTTCCGTAATGGCTTTAACCGGATCTTCATTGTCTAATATAAAGGATATATCGAATAAGCTTCCTGTCAGCTCTTTGGCTGCCACCTGAAGGGGCTCCGTGAATTTTGATGTTATATAAGGAAGTACTTTTTCTATTTCCTTTGGAATAGATATATAAAGGACGTTATTCTCCAGCATTTTTGGATTCATTGGCTCCAGCCAGCTGTTAAAAGAAGTATCCGTCAAATTGTATTCATTTCTGGCGAATTCAAGGATTTGCTGCCACTTATCTATGATTTCGGTAGTTTCCATGTTTATCTCCTTGCGAAAACACGCAATTTAAATTGTACCCTATAATACGGAATTTTTCAAGAAAATTTGTTATTATTCATATGATTGTTATTTATCCACAACTTATCCACAAAAAGAGGATAAGTTACATAAAACCGGAAATTTTTCTTGACTTAAGGTCTATAAACTAATATAATGCTGTTTGCTGTGAAAAAATTTTTGTCGATAGACAGATATTCATAGATGATTTATACAGATAGGAGGTGTTAGCTGTGAGCAAAATGACATATCAGCCTAAAAAGCTTCAGAGAGCCAGAGTACATGGTTTCCGCAGCAGAATGAGCACAGCAGGTGGAAGGAAAGTTCTCGCTGCCAGACGCTTAAAGGGCAGAAAGAGATTAACGGTATAGAAATCAGGCCACTTAAGGGTGGTCTTTTCTTTTAATGTTATGGAAAAGACTGAAAGTTTGAGGAAAAACGACGATTTCAGACATGTATATAAAAAAGGAAAGTCAAAAAGCAATCCTTTTTTGGTGCTTTATGTGCTGAATAACGGTCTTTCCGTAAACAGGCTGGGCATATCCGTCAGCAAAAAAGTCGGAAACAGCGTTGTAAGACATAGAATAAAGCGTCTCATAAAGGAAAATTATTATAAAATCGAAAAGAATATTTACACGGGGATAGATTTGGTTGTAATAGCCCGAAACCCCGCAGCAGATGCGAATTACTATGAAATAGGCAATGCTTTAAGCCAGCTTTGCAAAAGACAAAAAATTACGGAGAATGCTGTATGATAAAGCGTTTTATGTTAAAATGTATCAGGCTTTATCAAAAGTACCTTTCACCCATGAAAAGTACGAAATGTCCTTATTATCCTACCTGTTCGGCATATGCGGTAAAAGCTATAGAAAACAGGGGAGTCGTGGTAGGGACAGCTCTTGCGGCATGGAGATTGGTCAGATGCAATCCTTTTTCTCATGGTGGATATGATCCCGTCCCGGAAAAAGGTTTTAAAAAGAAATTTAAGAAAATAGATATCACAGGAAATAAAACCTGCCAGTAACGGAGTTTAATTTATGTCAGATTTGGTTAATTATACAGCCTATGTAGGCAGTATGAAAATATTTGGATGGATAGCTATCGGTATAGGTAAGATAATGGATGTCCTTTATGAAGGACTTCATGCTGTAGGTATAAATAATATAGGTATAGCGATCATTATCCTTACAGTGCTTATTTATACTGCTATGCTTCCTCTTACCTATAAGCAGCAGAAGTTTTCCCGGCTTTCTTCAAAGATGTCGCCGGAGCTGAAGGCATTGCAGGAAAAATATAAGGGAAAGACAGATACTGCATCCCGTCAGCTTATGATGCAGGAGCAGCAGGAAATATATGACAAATACGGAATTTCTCCTACGGGAAGCTGCGTACAGTCATTTATTTCAATTCTTGTTTTGTTCCCTCTTTACAGGGTTATTTATAATGTGCCTGCATACGTAACCAGGGTCAAAGAAACATTGATGCCGGCAGTTGATGGTATTATATCAACTGACAATTATAAATCTCTCTTTGACAGTGTTGTGGCAGATTTTGACATAAGTCTACGTAATATCGGTGTATCGGATATAAGCATATCATCTCTTGATGATGCAGATATACCCAACAGAATAGTTGATATTCTCTATAAATGCTCGCCTTCAAACTGGGATTCACTGGCCAGCGCATTTTCATCCGTAGATTTGGAATCTGTTGAATCTTCCTTTAATGATATCAACAATTTCCTTTTTATGAATATAACCAATTCGCCCCAGTATACCATTTCCCATGCGAACGGATCCATCGGTCTTATTATTCTTGCTATTTTGGTACCTGTTCTTGCGGGAGCGACACAGCTTTTGAATTTCAAGCTTATGCCCCAAAACGGAGCGGCAAATGATGAAATGGCAAAACAGATGCGCACCATGAACTATACCATGCCTCTGATATCGGTATTCTTCTGCTTTACGCTACCTTTCGGACTTGGTATTTACTGGATTACAGGTGCTCTTATAAGAAGTGTATATCAGGTTATTCTTAATAAGCATTTTGATAAGATTGACCTTAATGATATAATTGAGGAAAACAGGGAAAAGGCGCAGAAAAAGAAAGAAAAAAGAGGTCTTAATCTTGAGCAGATGCAGGAAGCTGCACGTATGAGCACAAGGTCATTAAAGAATTCCAGCCTTTCCGAAGAGGAAAGACAGAAGCTTCTTGATGCTGCGTGGGAAATAAAGAAAGATGCAGTACCCGGATCTATGGCTGCGAAAGCCGATATTGTCCGGAAATTTAATGAAGGGATAAAGGAGTAGGGTAATTTTACCCTGCTTCATTGTATTTTTTAAACAGGAGGTGTAAAAAATGGAATACAGAGAATTTACGGCAAAAACCGTAGATGAAGCTATCACTGATGCACAGGTTGCTCTGGGAGTTACAAGCGACCAGCTTGAATATGAAGTAGTAGAAGAAGGAAGCAGCGGATTCCTCGGAATCGGTAATAAGGATGCGGTGATTCGTGCCCGCAAGAAGGAAGAGGTAACTGATAGTATTGCTGTAACATCTGATACTTCATCAACAGCATCCGATAAATCTTTAGAAAAACCAGCGGAATCAGCAAAGCCGGCATATGAATGGAGCGAAAGCAACGGAAAAGATGCTGAAAAATTCTTAAAAGATATAATGAATTGCATGGATGTACAGGCAGATGTTAAAGTATCCAAGAGTGCAGAAGATGGAGCCATGGATATAGAGCTTGTGGGAAATTCCATGGGAATTCTTATCGGTAAGCGGGGTCAGACCCTTGATGCTTTACAGTATCTTACAAGCCTTGTAGTAAACAAAAATACAGAAGGGTATACCAGAGTTCGTCTTGATACCGAAGATTATCGCGCAAGAAGACAGCATACGCTTGAAAATCTTGCAAAAAATATTGCTTTTAAAGTAAAAAGGGAGAAGAAGCCGGTTACTTTAGAGCCTATGAATCCTTTTGAAAGAAGGATTATTCACACTGCTTTGCAAAATGACAATTATGTAACTACATACAGCGAGGGTGATGACCCTTACCGTCATGTAGTGGTAGCATTGAAAAAATAATGAATAATGATACCATAGCCGCCATAGCTACGGCGCTTTCTCCTTCAGGCATCGGAATAGTCCGTATCTGCGGAGATGAAGCATTCAAGGTAGCTACGAAAATATTTCAAAAGAAAACCGGAAGCGGCACCGGAAAAAAGATTAATATAGCTGAAACTCCATCGCATACTGTCCACTATGGATATATATGTGACGGAGACGAAATTATAGACGAGGTGCTGATTCTTATTATGAAGGCACCTCGTTCTTATACCTGCGAGGATACTGTAGAAATCGATTGCCACGGCGGTGTAAATGTGCTTCGCAGGGTACTTGATGCGGCTCTAAAGGCAGGAGCAAGACCTGCGGAGCCGGGAGAATTTACCAAGCGGGCATTCTTAAACGGACGCATCGACCTTTCCCGGGCGGAAGCCGTAGGAGATTTGATAAGCGCAAAGAATGACACATCCGCAAAGAACGCTTTATCACAGCTTCGGGGATCCGTCCACAAGAAAATACTGGAGCTTCGGGAGGAGCTGCTTAAAAATACAGCTTTTATAGAGGCTGCTCTTGACGATCCGGAACATTATTCTCTTGACGGATTCTATGATGAATTAAGTGAATCTGTTGCGGAGGTTTTAAAAGAAACCGATGATCTTATAGCATCCTTTAGAAACGGATCCCGCATGAAAAACGGGATAAAGACCGCTATTATGGGAAAGCCGAATGCCGGAAAATCTTCGTTTTTAAATCTTTTAAGCGGGCATGAAAGAGCTATAGTAACGGATATTGCGGGAACTACCCGGGATATCATAGAAGAAGAAATAGATATAAACGGTATTACGCTTCTTGTACAGGATACGGCGGGTATACGCAAATCTGACGATATCATAGAGACTATGGGAATAGAGCGGTCAAAAAAAGCATTGGAAGATGCTGAGTTAATCCTTTATGTAGCGGATTCATCGGTTCCTATGGATGAAAATGATGTTGAGATCATGGAAATGTGCAAGGACAGGAGAGCTTTGTGCCTGCTTAATAAGTCAGATCTGGATGCTGTTATCGGGAATGAAGATATCAGAAAACACACAGACATGCCGGTTATTCAAATTTCCGCATCTGAAGGATCGGGACTTGATGAAGTTGAGAAGACTATAAGCGATATGTTTTTTGAAGGCAGGCTCTTTGTGGACGAAGAGGTTATCCTTACCAATGAAAGACAGGTAAGTGAGCTTCGAAAAGCATCGGAGAGTCTGAAGCTTGCCCTTCAGGGAGCAAAGGAGTCTATCCCTGAAGATATGATAGTAATAGATCTTACGGATGCATATTCATCTCTAGGCCGTATTATCGGTGAAGAGACGGATGATGACATTGTAGACGCCGTTTTTGAGAAATTTTGTATGGGTAAATAATGGGAAAATAATTATTTTCGCAGGTATTTGTTATGATAAGAGAAAATTATGATGTATGCGTTATAGGAGCCGGACACGCCGGATGTGAAGCAGCGCTTGCCTGTGCACGGCTTGGTTTAAATACTATAATTTTTACCGTGAGCATCGATTCCGTGGCATTTATGCCTTGTAATCCCCATGTGGGCGGGAGCTCAAAGGGACATTTGGTGAAGGAACTGGATGCTCTTGGGGGAGAGATGGGAAAGTGCATTGATGCTACTTTTATTCAGTCAAAGATGCTCAACGCTTCAAAAGGTCCGGCGGTTCATTCCCTGCGTGCCCAGGCGGATAAAGCCGAATATTCAAAGCATATGAGGATGACGCTGCAGGCGACGGATTATCTAACCCTGAAACAGACGGAGATTGCGGAGATTATCATTGAAGACGGAGTATGCAGGGGTGTCAGGTCGGTATCGGGTGCAGAATTTCTGTCAAAAGCCGTGATTCTTTGCAGCGGCACATATCTTAATGCCCGCTGTCTTTACGGAGAAGTCATTCAGAAGACCGGACCTAACGGATTGCAGGCAGCGACTCATCTTACGGATTCTTTAAAATCATCCGGGATAGATGTATTAAGATTTAAGACAGGGACTCCTGCCCGGGTAGACAGGCGATCCATTGATTTTTCAAAAATGTCTCCCCAGCC
>CAJOQM010000025.1 GCA_905236845.1 uncultured Lachnospiraceae bacterium
CGCAGGCACGGCATATGTCTATGCCTACGCCCAAAACGGCCTTAGTACCAGGGTGGAGGTGACGGTAAAATAATATCGAGGGATCTCGCTGCTTTGTCGGGCAGCAGGATGAGCCTGCAGAGGCTTTGCGGACAGCCCGGTGATCCTACAGCCCGGCTGCGGCGGACTTTGGCCGCTTTGAAACATCCTCTATATAAAATGAATCTATTATGGAAGAGATAGCCGCATTTAAATGCGGCTTAAGACATGATAAGTCCGCAGGGGAGCTTTCCAATATTACGGAATAGCAGGTAGAACTTACCAATTCTATTATCATATAAATCATAAGCTCGGGGTCTTTGTATTTAAGGAGACCGTCTTCTGTTATAAGAGAAGAGAAAATCCCCCGAAAATCTACTATGTCCGATTCGGTCGGGGAGTATAGAGCGCTGCGAAACAGCCCCCAGCTAAGGTTTTTTGATACGAATTCGAGCATGGAATGGTCGTTTTCCATTATTTCCAGTATCCTGTCCATGACGGAAATGACCCATTCCTTGTCGGTCTTTGGCTCGGAAGCTTTATCCTTTGTAAAGGGCTTCATGGCCTGCACGAGGATGTCATTTGCGCAGCGGGCTACCAGCACCTCGTACAGCGCATATTTATCTTTGAAATAAAGATAGAATGTTCCTTTCGCAACACCGGCTCCGTGAGCAATCTCCGATATAGAGGTGTTTTCAATGCCTTTTTCCTTAAATAAGGAGAAGGCGGATCGAAGGAGCTTATCCTTCTTTTCCTGTTTTTTCTGTGCTAATCTTCCCATGTGGAGAATGATAACACAAAAGTGACCAAAAGTCATTTGTTAAAAGTGACCAAAAGTCATTGGTGACCGCCGGTCATTTTTTGTGCAACTGACCAAAAGTCATTTTTTTGCCTTAAAATTATTGACCGCCGGTCATTTTAGTGTTATCCTATCATGCATCATCAAATGTTGAGCAAAGAGGAGTAAATTATGTACAAGTTCGCAAAAAAAGTTGTTCAGTGGCGTGTGGCTATATTTATTCTGGCGTTGATATTGCTGATTCCGGCTGCGATAGGCTATATAAACACCAGGATAAATTATGACATACTCTATTATCTGCCGGATGATATCGAGACCATGGAGGGGCAGGATATACTGGTGGATCAGTTTGGCACCGGCGCCTTTTCCATGATGGTGACGGAGGGGCTTTCCGAAACCGAGGTTTCGAATCTGAGAAAGCAGATAGAGGAAGTAGATAATGTAGCCAGAGTCGTTTCTTATGATTCTCTGGTGGATATCAGCATTCCTTCAAGCGCCCTGCCGGATAAGATCGTTGAGATGTTCCAGACGGATGATGGTGATACGAATCTGATGTTTGTTATATTCGAGACATCGACATCTTCCGAGGAAACCATGCAGGCTATCGAGGACATCCGGGAAATCGGCGGCTCGGGTACGTTCCTTTCGGGAATGAGCACCATAGTTACGGATACCAGGATACTGGCGGATAAGGAGACTCCCGTGTATGTGGCTATTGCGGTGCTGTGCTCTCTTTTGATTCTGGGTATCACAATGGATTCATTTGCCATACCGATAATATTTTTGCTTAGTATAGGAATGGCGATTATATATAATCTGGGAAGCAATATTCTCATGGGTGAGATTTCCTATGTTACAAAGGCTATTGCGGCGGTGCTGCAGCTGGGAGTTACCATGGATTATTCCATATTCCTGTGGCATTCCTATCAGGAGCAGACGGAGCGCTTTAACGGGGATAAGCTTGAAGGCATGACCAATGCTATAGCAGCTACGGCAACATCCGTATTTGGCAGCTCCTTTACGACGATTGCCGGCTTTATATCCATGTGCTTTATGAGCTTTACGCTGGGATTTGATATGGGTGTTGTCATGGCGAAGGGAGTTTTGTGCGGCATCATTGCCTGCGTAACAATCCTTCCTTCCATGATATTGATATTTGACAAGGTAATAGAAAAGACCAGGCACAAGCCCTTCATCCGGGGACTTAGCCGGGTGTCAGGCTTTGTTACGAAGCATTATATAGCTCTTATAGTAATATTCCTTATAATGCTTCCCTTTGCAATATATGGGAATAACAATATTCCTGTGTACTACAATCTGGATAAAACGCTGCCCGATACACTTTCGTCTGTGCAGTCCCAGAACGAATTGCAGGAAAAATTTGACTTGAACTGCTCACATATGGTATTAGTTAGTAGTGACTTACCGTCATATAAGGTGGCACAGATGTGTGACGAGATCGGTGATGTGGAAGGAGTTGACTCGGTGCTTGGCCTTGATGTACTGACCGGAGCTTCGATTCCGTCAAGCTTTATACCCGATGATATCAAGGAAGTCCTGGAAAGCGACGAATATAAGCTGATTCTTATAAACAGCTCCTACAAGATAGCTTCGGACGAGATGTCTACCCAGATTACAAGCCTTAATTCCATTATAAAATCTTATGATTCAGGCGGAATGCTGGTGGGCGAGGCACCCTGTACGGAAGATCTTATAACTATTACGGCGCATGACTTTGCGGTAGTATCGACGGTTTCCATAGGCCTGGTATTTTTGATCATACTTATTACATTCTGGTCTCTGACCATACCGGTTATGCTGGTAGCGGTAATAGAGTTTGCCATATTCGTAAATATGTCTCTTGCGTATTATATGAATACGACGCTGCCGTTTATCGCCCAGATAATCATCGGAACCATACAGCTTGGATCTACCGTTGATTACGCCATACTTATGACGACGAAGTACAAACAGTACAGGACAAGTGATTTTACAAAGGAAGAATCGCTGGTAATGGCTCATGAGACATCCGTAGAATCCGTTATAGTAAGTGCGCTTAGCTTCTTTGGAGCTACATTCGGCGTGGCGCTGTATTCGGGTATTGATATGATAGCTTCATTGTGTTCGCTTATGGCGAGGGGCGCAATCGTATCAATGATCGTGGTTATGCTGGTACTTCCCGCACTGCTTCGTTTGCTTGATCCGTTAATAATCCGGACGAGCGGCGGCTTTAAGGAAGTGGTCGCAAAGGAAAGAGAAGCGAAAAACAGAGCACACACAGCAGATGTTCATGCTTAAGGAGGAAAATGATGAAAAATAGAGAGATTAAGAAAATGCTTAGAAAAGCAACGGCTCTTGCGCTTTGCGCAGTGCTTGCGGCAGGCTCCGCAGGGCTTTCCGGGTGTGGTACTTCGGATACAGGCGAATCTGCGGATGCGTCTGCTTCGGCTGATGCTTCCGATGATGACGTATCAAACGGCGGATCCGGTGAAGGAGTAGCATATAAGGACGAAAAGGTATATGTAACCACCAGCGGAGACGGCACCGTTACGGATATTACAGTTTCCGAATGGCTCCGGAATGAGGAAAATTACGCAACCCTTATAGATGAAACCACACTTTCGGATGTGGTAAATGTAAAGGGAGACGAAGAGATTAACGAGGACAACGGCACTCTTACCATAGCCGCTGCCGGAAACGATATTTATTATCAGGGAACATCCAAAGATGAGCTCCCCCTGGAGATGGCTGTTTCGTATTCTTTGGACGGACAGGAAATCGAAGCGTCTGAGCTTGAAGGCGCTACGGGAAGTCTTGAGATAAATATTTCGTTTACAAACAACGCCAAGGTGACCGTAAACGGCAAGGAGACGACGGTTCCTTTCCTTGCCATAGAGGAGATGATGGTATCTTCGGATAAGTTTGCGAATGTGGAAGTCACAAAGGGTAAAGTAATAACAAACGGCGACAATATTATAGTAGTGGGATATGCGGCACCGGGTCTTACGGATTCCCTGGATCTTGATTCTCTTTCTGATATAGCGGATAAGGATCTGGCATCCGAGATACCTTCGGAGATTACCATAACAGCAGACGTTACAGACTGCGAGATTAATTCCATGATGGGAATGTATTCCGCATCGATGCTTAGCGACCTTCTGGAAGATAAAGAAGAGAGCGGTGATGCCGTGGCGAATATCGAGGATGATATGGATGAGCTTACGGATGCGGCGGTAAAGCTTGAGGACGGGTCAAGTGACCTTGCTGACGGGGCGGATTCGCTTTCCAGCGGTTCTTCAAAGCTTGCCAGCGGCGCTTCAAAGCTTTATTCCGGAACAAAGAGTCTTTCAAAGGGTACGGCTTCTCTTGAAACCGGCGCAAAGTCTTTAAGCTCCGGCGCATCATCCCTGTCTGATGGTTTAAAGACCCTTGATGAAGGTATAAATACTGCTTCTACCGGCGCAGCATCCCTAAAGACTGCTACCACCGCTCTTGACAGCGCTATAAACCAGATGAAGACAAAGCTGGAGACTCAGGCGAGTGAATACAACACAAAGGCATCCACCTTTAAGACAGCAGCCAGCGCATATCAGAGCGCATCTCAGACTTTGCTTGGCAGTGTGGGCGATGATGCTGCCTCAGCCGTAAAGACAGCCATAAGCACTGCTGAAACATTAAACAGCAGCTATGCATCCGTTATGAGTCAGGTGGATTCCACATCTGCGACAAAGATAGCTTCGGCATATTCATCCGCTACGACTTACTATGAAAAGTATACCCAGGCGGAAATAGAGGCTGCGACATATCATGCAAACAATGATCAGGATAATTATGCCACATATTATGCGGCTGCTCAAAAGGCTTTGGTAGCTTCTTCGTATGCACTCTTTGCATATTTTGACAATGCGGCCACTCTCTTTACCGCTGCAGGCTATGGGAGCTCGGGCGCCGCAGATGCTTTGAGCACAGTTGCTACGCAGATGAGCACAGTAGACAGCTCCACGGGATATTCTCTCATAGGGGCGGCAGATGCCATTGCGGAAAACACTGCTACTTTGGCTACAGGACTTTCTACCATAGCTTCGGGAATGGATGACGCATATGATGGATCCGCAAATTTGGCGAGCGGAGCTTCGACTCTGTACAAAGGCTCTGAAGATCTGGATGACGGTGCAGATACACTTAACAGCGGAGCTGAATCCCTTGCTTCCGGCGCAGACACACTGGCATCAGGTGCCGGCGAGCTTTCAGACGGCGCTAAGACGCTTGCTGACGGCATGAGCGAATTCAAGTCCGAGGGAATAGACGAGCTTACGGATATGTTCTCTGACCTTACGGATTCTCTGGACGATGCAGACGACATCGCAGATGCCGCAAAGGCGTATAAGACCTTTACCGCCCTTTGCGACGACCAGGACGGAGAAGTAAGCTTTATAGTGAAGACTTTCTAA
>CAJOQM010000026.1 GCA_905236845.1 uncultured Lachnospiraceae bacterium
CATGGCAAACAGAAATCTATTTAAACTGGAAATGTTAATATTGAAAACTCTTGAGAGCGGAGATTATTACGGCTACCAGCTGGTGCAGGATATACGCGAAAGATCCGGCGGACAGATTGAGATAGTCGAGGGTACTCTATACCCCATAATGTATAAGCTTGAGGATGCCGGCTATGTGACCGGTACAAAAAAGCTGGTAAAAAAACGTCAGGAGAGAGTCTACTATCATCTTGAGAAGGCGGGAAAAAAACATCTTGAAAGTCTAATCTCCGATTACCGCGCCCTTACTTGCGGTATCGAGGCCATACTTAAGGACAATCCCCCAAACGACTCGTGAAAGCTTACGAAACAATCTGTTCGCAAAACTTTACGGGCTTACCGGATATAGCGGCGGCGGATACTACTATCCCGCCGTCATACTCAAAGGTTTCGCATCTGCCCGGCTCATATATCCCCGGAAGGTCAAAACCTCCCGCAAGGCCTTCTCCTGTAGCCTTAAGATACGCTTCCTTCTTTGTCCAGAGCTTTAGGAAGGATTTGTTCATAGCTTCGCCGGATTCTTCCCTAAAAAGCATAAGTTCCTGCCACTCTTTATCCGTAGAAACCCTGCGCATCACATTTTCCTTTATATCACGGGGTCCTTCAATATCCACTCCTATGTCAGAGATTTCGGATATTGCCGTCGCCACACCGTACGGGCAATGGGATATGGAAAAACCATAAGGAAAATCCTCCACATAAGGCTTACCCTTGGGATTTTTTTGCATTTTCCCGGCGGGAAAGTCGATTTTTAAACTTTCATTAAACCCGCATTTTAAAAGGTTTACAGCCTCATTGTGCAAAAAATTCTGCATAGATAAGCCGTTTGCGCAGGATTTTATATCATTTTTAAATATTTTGACATAAACGTATATTTCCGGCATATATTTCACCATGATCTATTGCGGGTACCGCTCCATAAGCATTCCCTGTACCGTGAGCCGGACTGTATCCGAATAGGAGCAGGTAGAAAGCGTGATGATTCTGCTGTTTTCGTTGGGAATTACATCAGAAGCAAATTGCGAAAGAGATATCATGCGCTCCAATAGCCCCGTAAATTCATCGGTTCCGTTCTTGTAGGCCTGCGTATATATCTCATCATTCGCATCAAGTGTGCATACTGAGAAAATCAGATATCTATAGGCGCATGCCGGAGTATATACCGTAAAATACCCTCCGGTATCTGTTATAAAATCCGGCTCGTTTATGAATCTTTTAAGCTGCCCGAACATGGAGCCGTCCCGCATATTATGGCCGTATATAATGGAATATCCGTCGGTAAAATTCGATGAATTATCGCTGGATAAAAATATGGCTCCGGAAGAAGATGCCGTCCCGTTAAAGGTCTCGTGGAGATATTTATCGTTATCATCCGCCTGTACAATCGGATAATCAATAACATCTATACCGTCTACCGTTATCCATCCCACAGCCTCGGGATTTGCCTCCTTAAGGGAATCAAAATCCACATCTATTTTGTACCAGGACGGGATTACATTTACGGCAATCTCTTCTGAAGAATATTCATCTACATTAACCTCTACGGGAGTCGTATATGCATAGCTTATATCAACATATTCCTCCCGGGCTTCCACATAACTTCCAATAATGGGATACACCACCAAAACAGCAACGACAGCTACAGTGATTCCCCCGACTCCCAGTATCCCCGCCATATGAGAGGGCTTTTCAAAATCATAGTTTTCAACTATATTACCCTCTTCTTCGGGCTCGGGAATATCATCTTCCATAGCTATGTCATTATTTCTGAAACGGATGATAAGCAAAACAACCACAGTAAAGACTACAGCCCCCGCTATATAAAGCTGGACGGTATAATCTTTGGCAATGCTTTGTATTAGATTTAAAAAGACTTCTTTTAAAGTATCCGACATTAAAGATATCTGCCTTTGTCAAACTCACACACAGGTCTTGTCTTTGCGGTAAATACATCCGGAAAGCCGGCTTTTAGCGCATTATACGCCCGTTCAAGCGCCTGCTGATCATCAAAAATCCCAAAGACCGCAGAACCGGACCCTGTCATTTCCGAACACAAAGCCCCGTTTTCAACCATAACCTGCTTAAGCTCTCCTATAACGGGAATCTTTGATACAGTAACTTCCGTCAGGGTATTTGCGGTATATTTGCATATATCAGCAAGATCTCCCCTTTTAACCGCATCTGCCTGGGCAAGTATATCGGGGTGAAAGGAATCTTCGCACGCATCGTATAACCCGTAGATTTCCGCCGTCGATGCGCTCTCATCAGGCTTTGCTATAAGTATATGGCAATCCGGCATATCAGGGATTTTGGTGAGTTTCTCCCCAAGCCCTTCTGCAAGCTTTGTCCCTCCGGTAAGACAGTAGGGCACATCCGCCCCTATTCCAAGGGCCATCCGGGCAAGCTTATCGTCGTCAAAGCCTTTGCCGTACAGCCTTCTTGAAATAATATCAGCGCCCCGAAGGACAGCGGCAGCATCGGAGCTTCCTCCACCAAGACCCGCTCCCATGGGGATATTTTTATTAAGCTTTATAGACATCCCGTTAAAAGGAATGCCGCTCTTTGCAGCTTCCGTTTTATAGCATTCCGCAGCCTTTATGCAAAGATTACCGGCGTCTGACGGAAGAGATGATACCACATCCGCCATCCTGCCCTCCCCTTCCATGGTAAGGGTAATATCATCGGATTCAGACATAACGAGAATATCATGCAGATCAATGGTCTGCATAACCATGCGCACTTCATGATAGCCGTCAGGACGTTTCGATATTATGTCAACCGACAGATTTATCTTCGCGGGAGCATTAAGAGTTACGGTCATAAGTCCTCCGAAATTAATGGAAAGCTCTGCCTTCGTTTTCTTTGGCAAATTCCGCAAAGGAATCCGAGAAAACGGGAACTATGGGATTAATATTTTCCTTATGAAAAATAAGATTAAGCCTTATTCTGGTATCTTCGTTACTAATGGGAAGCACGCTCATGGTATGCTCCGATACCATATGCACAAGGTGCTCGGGCAAAAGGAAAATACCGGAATTTACCGAGGCAAAGAAAAGCCCCGTATCTATATTGGGAACAAATCTCACCACATTGTAATCCGCACTGTGCCTTTCAAAAATACGCTCATTAAACTTAAACGTAGTAAGATGATTCTCCCTGTCAAGCATTACAAGGGGAAGCCCCGAAAGCTCATCTATAGTCACTTCCCGCTTTGCAGAAAGAGGATGATCCTTGCCTACAACAGCGCAGAGCCTGTCCGTAAAAATCTCCTGAATATGGAGTATCTTATCTTCGGCAACATGAGTGGCAAAGCCTACATCTATGCGTTTATTGCGGACGGCATCAAGGAGCTCGTCAAGCTCCATGGCTTCAAAATCCATAAGGATCCCCGATTGCTGGGATCGGAATTTCAAAACAAAATCTCTCAAAAAAGGCTCAACCGCCGCACTCAAAAAGCCTATGGTAATCCTTCCCACAGACCCTTCCGAGGCCTCGTGAACCATTTTGATAGCGTCCTTATATGCGTTAATTACGTTTTTGGACTCGTTATAAAAAACCCTGCCTTCGGGGGTAAGCTCAACCTTATGCGTATCCCTTGAAAGGAGCTTTACATCAAGCTGATTTTCAAGATCGTGAATATGGCGGCTTAAGACAGGCTGGGTAATATAAAGTTCAGCCGCCGCCTTGCTGTAATTAAGGCATTCCGCAAGGGTCTGAAATTCTCTTAATCTTTCTATATCCATCTTAAGTTCTCCCTTTTAATCAACTGTACCTATACTTTCAAAAGGAAATACAATAAACCACACGATACCTGTCATTTCTTCTTTTGATACCGTTCCTATGCCCGAATGTCTGCTGTCTTCGCTGGCGTTGGGATTGTCCCCCATAACGAAATATTCATCATCTCCAAGGGTAATCTCCTCTGCCGCAATCCCGGCTACGGTTATTTCTTCAGCACTTCCCGAAAGCTCAACAATCTCTCCGTTTACATACAGATATCCGTCTGAAATAAGAACCGTATCGCCGGGGACTGCCACAATTCTTCTTATGTAATAATTGGATCTGGAGTTTGAATCCGGGACAAATGCCACCACCTGACCGGAGGCGGGTTCGGAAATCATATAAGCCAGACGGTTTATAAGCACGATATCCGAGGATTCGAGTGTGCCGGACATAGCCTCTCCTATAACAATGGTGCGGAAGCCGAAGAAAAATACCACTGCATAACTAAGCGCCACACAGGCAGCTATTTCCGCAGCCCATTTGACTATGTTTAATATCTTTGATTTGTCCGGAAGTTTTTTTGCGGTCCTGAAGGACAGGCCGCCTTTCTTGCGTCTAAACATCATATTACCCTAAAAGTAAACGCCCTCCGGCTGTGATAGCCGAAAGGCGTCATCTTCATCGTAATTAACGAACGACTTCCTTTACCTTTGCTCTCTTGCCTACGCGATCTCTCAAGTAGAAAAGCTTTGCACGCCTTACCTTACCCTGGCGAACCACCTCAATCTTCTCTACCTTCGGAGAGTGAAGGGGCCAAGTCTTCTCGACGCCTACTCCGTTTGAGTTCTTACGTACGGTAAATGTAGCTCTGGGGCCTGAACCCTGGCTCTTTATCACGATACCCTCAAATACCTGGATTCTCTCTCTGTTTCCCTCTTTGATCTTACCGTGAACGCGAACAGTATCGCCTACATTGAAAGAGTCTACTTCGCTCTTAAGCTGCGCATCCTCTATCTCTTTAATGATGTCATTCATGACAAACCTCCTATTTGAACCTCGACGTTCTTGCAATCATATATACGAAAATCCCTTCAATGATTTCCAATCACAGCGGACCGTCAACTTCACATACTGCAATACAATAACACACTCGCCGCAAAAAAGCAAGCATAAAATAAATTTATTTATCGTGCCTGGGGCGCTTGTACATCTCGCCAAAGTACATGGCGCGCCGATCTCCCCAATACCTGTCGCCCACATCCCTTAAATCATTAGGATTGTTAAGGCTGTCCCTGCGATAAAAATTCACTCTGCGTTCATCTTCGTATGTGGGATTTTCCTTGGTATCTTTGTGATTCATAGGCGCCTCCTTTGAAATATATCAAAAGTCAAATCTGCCCTCGAAATACTCCTCCAGTTTATCTATCGGCACTCTCTCCTGTTCCATTGAGTCGCGCTCACGGACGGTCACGCACCGGTCTTCTTCGGAATCAAAATCATAAGTCACGCAGAAAGGCGTTCCTATTTCGTCAAGCCTGCGATATCTCTTTCCGATATTTCCCCTGTCATCATATTCACAATTATACTTCTTTGAAAGGCGGCTGTAAAGCTCCTTAGCAGGCTCCGCCAATTTCTTCGAAAGGGGAAGAACACCGATTTTGACGGGAGCCAATGCGGGATGGAAGCGAAGAACCGTCCTCTTGTCCCCGCCTTCAAGCTCCTCCTCATCATATGCAGAGCAAAGGAAGGCTAAAACCACCCTGTCAGCTCCAAGGGAGGGCTCTATAACATAAGGAATATATTTTTCATTCGTCTCGTCGTCAAAATATTTCATATCCTGACCGGATACGTTTTCATGCTGGGTCAGATCGTAGTCTGTACGGTCTGCAATCCCCCAAAGCTCGCCCCAGCCGAAGGGGAATCGGAATTCGAGATCTGTCGTAGCCTTGCTGTAATGGGAAAGCTCCGCTTCATCATGATCCCGGATCTTTAGCTCGTCTTCCTTAATGCCCAGAGAATAAAGGAAATCTATGCAATATTTTTTCCAATATTCAAACCATTCAAGATCCGTATCGGGCTTGCAGAAGAATTCCAGCTCCATCTGCTCAAACTCGCGGGTCCTGAAAGTAAAGTTACCGGGCGTAATCTCATTCCTAAAGGACTTTCCTATCTGGGCTATGCCGAAGGGAACCTTCTTGCGGCTTGTCCTTTGGACGTTTTTAAAATTCACAAAAATACCCTGTGCGGTTTCCGGACGCATATAAACTGTATTTTTTGCATCCTCCGTAACTCCCTGGAATGTCTTAAACATAAGATTAAATTCACGGATATCGGTAAAATCATGGCTTCCGCAGGAAGGACAGGGAATGTTATTTTCCTTTATATAATCCGCCATCTTCTCGTGAGACCAGGCGTCCACGCTGCCCTCTATTTCAATACCGTTATCATGATTGTAGTCTTCTATTATCTTATCCGCACGGAAACGCTCGTGGCAATCTCTGCAATCCATAAGGGGATCGGAAAAATTTCCAAGGTGGCCGGATGCCACCCAGGTCTGGGGATTCATAAGTATAGCGCAGTCCACGCCTACATTATAAGGACTTTCCTGCACAAACTTCTGCCACCACGCCTTCTTTACGTTATTTTTAAGCTCAACACCCAGATTTCCGTAATCCCAGGTATTTGCCAGGCCTCCGTATATTTCCGAACCCGGATATATAAATCCTCTTGCCTTTGCAAGATTTACTATTGTTTCAAGCTTTTCTACCATGAAGCCTATCTCCTTAATTTATTGATAAATAATATATGTAAGACCATCCGATCCTGATATCCTTACGGTATCGGAGGCTGTCATCTTTGTGTTTCCCGCAGAAACATAAATAATATCTCCGGGCACCGTAACAAGGGCATTCTCGGAAACCACAAGGACATTATATTCAAGGGATGTGGCAAGTATGCTTGTTCCCGAAAGATCTCCTGCGGAAACGTCTGAAATATCCCCGGAAGCATCTCCGGAAGCATCGGCACTTTCCTCATCTTCAGACAGCGATGCGGCATATTCGCTCCATGCGCTTGCTGCAGCGTCGGATGAAGCTCCGTCCGTTATAGACGCAAAAGAACCTTCGAATTCGTATCCTGCGGCCAGCGCTTTAGCTACTGTGCCCACATAGAAAGTTACGTTGTTAAAGCTCGCATAGGTATCTGCGCTGTCATATTTCATATTAAGCTTTGCGATGCCGTCTGAAACGGAAAGCTTTTGAACCTTTACCGAGGCATCCTCATTTTCTGCAAGATATTCTTCCACAGTCTCGTTTACATAATCCTTAAGCTCTTCTTCATCATAAAAATCCTTGTCAAGCTCTTCAACGGAGCAGGTAAGTATCTCTCCTTTTTTTGTAAGCTTAATAGCGCTTTCGTCGGAATTGAGCTCTCCGCAGGCAGATAACCCCACAGCAGACAAAGAAAAAACAAGCATAAGAGCCAGGGCTTTTATTGATAGTCTTTTCATTTAAGTAACTCCTCTTTTCATCTCTTCCAAATATGTAACTTTGCTATTTTA
This sequence comes from uncultured Lachnospiraceae bacterium, assembly GCA_905236845.1. Taxonomy (GTDB): domain Bacteria; phylum Bacillota; class Clostridia; order Lachnospirales; family Lachnospiraceae; genus RUG14243. The sequence goes on from CAJOQM010000026.1 coordinate 7,322, forward strand.
TCACCTTTGCGACGGTATTTCAAGGATAAATTCAGCCATATCAGTGGCTGCGTTACCATTATATTCAACATATTTTCGGGCAAAAGCACGGACAGCTTCCATATCGCAGGCATTTTCATTGATAAGCCCGCATAGCTTGCCGGCATCATCAGAAGACACCCCCGGCCACCCATCTGTCATATCCGTGAAAAATCCCCGCCTTTGCTCATAGCTGTCCGCATCCGGAAGATATCTGTATATTGGCTTTCCGGCAAGGGCAGCTTCCAGGATAAAGGCAGAATAATCGGATATAACTATATCACAAACAGTCAATAATTCAATACTTTCAAACTCACCTTCAATCCGTGCTCCGGGGATACTATTCTTTATATCAAGAATGGGATGTGGGCGGATAATAAGATAGATTCCGGTTTTTTCTGCAGATTTTGCCAAATCCCTCATCATGCCCTCGTTATCGGCATCCTTTCGGAATGTAGGCGCATAAAGGGCAATAATCCCGGATTTATTTGCGGCGGCATATTCAGGGCGCCCGGCTAATATCCTTTCCCTTGTGCAGGCAATCATATCATCGCAGCTTATAAAATCGCACCTGGGAAGCGGCATTACCGTAAGCTTATCCTCCGGATAGCCAAAAGCCTTTGCAAAAAACGGGACGCAGAAGCTGCTTGAAGCAAACACAGCGTCATAGCCTTTATGCATACACATTATCCGCGCAAGCTCCGGATTCTGCCCTTCTTCTTCCCCTACCAGAGCAAGCCCGAATTTTTTAAAAGCTCCCATGGCATGCCACATCTGGATTATCTTAAGATCCTTTCTGTGGCGAAGAATACTTGCGGGAATACAATATCCGTCAAGGACTACCACATCCGCATCGGCAAACGCTTTAAGCAAAGGGCCTGCCATATAGCACAGATACGAAAAGCTAAACTCCGCAGCGCTCTTTGAATATCTGCACATTATCCGTATTCTTAAATCAGGATTTTTCTCTTCGAGAGCATTCTTCAGAAGCCTTATATCTATGGAGGGAGTATCTGATTGCCTTGAAACTATAAGGACTCCCCCTTTCTTAGGAAACAAGAGATAAATATTATATATAAGCTGCAGCAGCTTTTTAAACAAAAGAATAATTACAGACATTAATTAAAGATCTTCTCCCATGGCTTTCAGGGTGCGGAATCTCCGCTCCACCCATCTTTTGTAGTAATCCTTCATGCAGGATGAAAATTCTCCGATCACGCTGCTGTCGGCAGAGAAAGAAAAAACAGTCCTTATAGGGCTTTCTTCCACAAAACGCATGGCATATAATGCAGCTTGCGAAATCTCTATGCCTTTATCAAATCCG
>CAJOQM010000027.1 GCA_905236845.1 uncultured Lachnospiraceae bacterium
ACCAAGAAAAAGGCTGATGAAGAGAAGAAAGAAGATTAATTAACCCAAGATTTCCAATGTTACCGGAGGATAATAACCATGAGCAGCATGCCTTATGTCATAGAACAAAACAGCAGAGGCGAGAGATCCTATGATATTTTTTCCCGTCTTCTGAAAGAGAGAATCATATTTCTCGGAGAAGAGGTAAACGAGACTACCGCGTCCTTGGTGGTGGCTCAGCTCCTCTATCTCGAATCCGAAGATCCGGGTAAGGATATACATCTGTACATCAATTCTCCGGGTGGTATGGTGACCGCAGGATTTGCGATTTATGACACCATGAACTACATTAAGTGCGACGTATCCACTACCTGCGTAGGTCTTGCGGCCAGCATGGGAGCGTTCCTCCTTGCAGGCGGCGCCAAGGGCAAGAGATATGCCCTGCCCAACGCAGAGATAATGATACATCAGCCGTCAGGCGGCGCAAAGGGTCAGGCTACCGATATCCAGATAGTGGCGGAAAACATTATCCGCACAAAGGAGCGCCTCAACAAGATTCTTGCGGAAAACACGGGTCAGCCCCTTGATGTTATTGCGCAGGATACTGAAAGAGACAATTATATGTCGGCGCTTGAAGCCGTAGAATACGGAATAATAGACAGCGTAGTTGATAAGAGGTGAATTTCATGGCTACAAAGGGCAGTGATGAAAGAACGAGAATACGGTGCTCGTTTTGCGGAAAAACTCAAAATCAGGTAAGAAAGCTTATTGCGGGGCCCAACGGGGCATATATCTGCGATGAGTGCATAGATCTTTGCGCCGAAATAGTGGACGAAGAATTTGCCGATTATGACGAAGCCGCTATCGAAGAAAAATTCGAAATAAATCTCAAAAAGCCCAAGGAAATAAAGGCTTTTCTGGATGAATACGTAATAGGTCAGGAAGAAGCAAAGAAAGTGCTTTCCGTATCCGTGTACAATCATTATAAGCGTGTAATGAGCAGGGAACAGACGGATGTAGAGCTCCAAAAGAGTAACATCCTTATGTTTGGACCTACCGGTTCGGGAAAGACTCTCCTTGCCCAGACCATGGCGAGGATGCTTGGCGTGCCCTTTGCCATAGCCGATGCCACGGCGCTTACCGAGGCAGGCTATGTAGGTGAGGACGTTGAAAACATACTTCTTAAGATAATCCAGGCTGCGGATTTTGATATTGAAAAAGCCCAATACGGAATTATATACGTAGACGAGATAGATAAGATTACCCGAAAGGGCGAGAACGTGTCCATTACCCGTGATGTATCCGGTGAGGGTGTACAGCAGGCGCTCCTTAAGATCCTCGAGGGCACGGTTGCATCCGTTCCCCCTCAGGGAGGCAGGAAGCATCCCCAGCAGGAGCTTATCCAGATAGATACTACGAATATCCTCTTTATCTGCGGCGGAGCATTCGAGGGACTTGATGAAGTCATAGAATCAAGGCTCGACCAGAAATCCATTGGATTTAATGCGGAGATCGCAGACAAGAAAGACAGGAATATTGGCGAGGTCTTAAGGGAGGCTATGCCTGAGGACTTTGTTAAATACGGACTTATTCCTGAATTTATCGGACGTGTGCCCGTTACGGTAGCGCTCGATGAGCTTGACGAGGAGAGCCTTGTACGCATATTGAAAGAGCCGAAGAATTCTCTTATGAAGCAGTATCAGAAGCTCTTTGAGCTTGACGGCGTAAATCTTGCTTTCGAAGAGGATTCCCTTACCTCCATCGCAAAGCTTGCATTAAAGAGAAAGACGGGAGCCAGGGGACTTCGGGCTATCATGGAAAATATCATGATGGATCTTATGTATGAGATACCCTCAAACGACGATATTCAGGCATGCACCGTGACCAGGAATACTGTAGAGAACGATGCTGAGCCGGAAGTTGTATACAAGGATATCAGCGCTTAGTTTTAAAAGGTACGAATAATGCTGGTTAAAAAAGCCGCACTTGATATTGTGTGCGGATACACATCTGAATTTCCTGAGGGGAGATTCCCTCAGATAGCCTTTGCGGGCAAGAGCAACGTGGGGAAGTCATCCCTTATCAATCTCCTTATGAACAGGAAGAGCCTGGCCCGCACGTCGGCATCCCCCGGCAAAACCCAGACAATTAATTTTTATATTATTAACGACAATATACATTTTGTGGACTTGCCGGGCTACGGTTATGCGAAGGTCTCAAAGTCTGAAAAGGAAAAGTGGGGGCGCATGGTGGAAAGGTATTTAAATACCGCCACGGCTCTTAAATGTGTTCTCCTGCTGGTTGACATAAGACATAATCCTTCCGAAAACGATATTCTTATGAAGGACTGGATAGTGGCAAACGGGCTTCCTTTGGCTGTTGTCGCCACAAAGGCGGACAAGATTAAAAGGTCCCAGCTTAAAAAGCAGCTTACCGCTATCAAAAAGGGGCTTGAGCTTTCGGAAGAGACACCGGTATTTACATTTTCTTCCCTGAAAAAGCAGGGCCGGGAAGAGATACTTGAATATATAGACGGATTGACAGGTGAATGATATGGAAGATCGTAATCTTAATGGTGTAAATATAGAATCCGCCATGATGCGCCTTGACAGGGAGCTGGACGAAAAGCTGGATCTTTTGGTTACTTATTGCATGGATACCGGCGTTATCGACAGGCAGCTTTATTATGAATATGATGTAAAGCGCGGTCTTCGAGATGCCAACGGAAAGGGCGTCCTTACCGGTCTTACGGAGATATCGGATGTCGTGGCTACTACTATGGATAACGGCGTCCGGGTGCCTGCAGACGGAAGGCTCTATTACCAGGGTTACGATGTCAGAGATATTATAGAAGGCAGACGAGGACGAGGCTACAAATTCGAAGAAGCCACATACCTGCTTTTGTTCGGGAATCTTCCCACAAAGCGCCAGCTTGAAGATTTTGTAAAAATCCTTACGGATCTCCAGGAGCTTTCCGGGCAGTTTGTCCGGGACGTTATTATGAAGGCTCCCAGCGAAAATATTATGAATGCTCTCCTTAAGAGCATTGTCATGCTTTATTCCTATGATGAAAATCCCGAGGATACATCTGCGAGAAACACATTAAGGCAGAGCCTTCAGCTTATTGCAAAGTTCCCTCTTATAGCGGTTTATTCATATCATTCCTATGTGCATTTCATAAAAGACGGAAGCCTTATGATAAGGAATCCCAAGCCACAGTATTCAACAGCTGAGAATATATTGCGCATGCTTCGCCCCGACGGCAAATTTACCCCGATGGAGGCAGAGGCTCTTGATATAGCTTTGGTGCTTCATATGGATCACGGCGGCGGTAACAATTCGACTTTTACGACGAGAGTAGTTACATCGTCCGGTACCGACACCTATTCTGCCATAGCCGCAGCTGTCGCATCCCTGAAGGGTCCCCGTCACGGCGGCGCAAACCTCAAGGTATTGGAAATGTTTGACTGCATCAAGGAAGGGGTAAAGAACTGGGACGACGAAGATGAGGTAGAAGCATATCTTCAAAGGATTCTTAATAAAGAAGAATTTGACCATTCCGGGCTCATATACGGGATGGGTCATGCGGTATATACTCTTTCCGACCCCAGGGAAGTAATCCTCAAGGAAAATACAAAGGAGCTGGCTCATAAATGCGGTCTGGAGGATGAATTCAGACTCTATGAAAATGTGGAAAAGGTGGCGGGAAAGCTGCTTGCTGCCCACAGGCATCTTTTTAAGCCGATTTGTGCGAATGTGGATTTCTACAGCGGATTTTTGTATACCATGCTGGGAATTCCCAGGCAGCTTCTTACGCCTATGTTTGCCATAGCCAGGATATCAGGCTGGTCTGCCCATAGGATAGAGGAAATCGTAAACGAAGGAAAAATCATAAGACCTGCGTATAAATACGTAGGACATCACAGAGATTATATCGATATTAAAGATCGAACCGTCCGGGTGAAAGGAAAGGAGTAGTTATGGCATCTTCATCATCAGGAAAAAAGAGTAAGTCGTGGATGCGAAGCGGCACAGACAAAAAGACACGTTCCGCAAGGTTTCGCTATTATCTTGCTTTTGTATGCCTTATAGGAGCAGTTATAAATTATGCATATGTGATGTACAAAGGTACCGTGCAGATGGTAGACTATGTGCTGCTGGGAGCCGGTATCGTTGTATTTGCCCTGATAGCCACCCTTTATGAGCTGGAAAAGCAGGGTAAAATATTTAAAAAAGATTGAATTAAAGGAGAAATGCTATGCGTCACCTTATGAGTCCCATGGATCTTTCGGTGGAGGAGCTCTACGATCTTCTGGATCTGGCGTCCGACATTGAAAAAAATCCCGATAAATATAGCACGGCCTGTAAAGGAAAGAAGCTGGCGTCTGCTTTTTATGAGCCCAGCACCAGGACGAGGCTTTCCTTTGAAGCGGCAATGCTGAACCTCGGAGGCAGTGTTATCGGTTTTCCAAGCCAGGACGTAAGCTCCGTTTCCAAGGGGGAATCCGTTGCGGATACCATAAGGATCTTAAGCTGCTATGCAGATATATGCGCCATGCGGCATCCCAAGGAGGGTGCGCCCATGGTGGCGGCGCAATATTCGGGAATCCCCGTTATCAATGCCGGAGACGGCGGACATCAACATCCCACCCAGACTTTGACAGATCTTCTAACCATCAGGTCTCTTAAAGGAAGACTTGACAATCTTACCATCGGATTGTGCGGCGATCTTAAATTCGGACGCACGGTTCATTCCCTGATAAATGCCCTTATTCGTTATCCGAATGTATCATTCGTAATGATATCTCCGCCGGAGCTTAAGCTTCCCGGATATATGATAGAAATATTGGAAAAGACCGGGGTTAAATATACGCAGACCGTAAAACTTGACGATGCCATGGACGGGCTGGACATACTCTATATGACGAGGGTTCAGCGGGAACGCTTCTTTAACGAGGAAGATTACGTCCGTATGAAGGATTTTTATATCCTGAATAAAGAAAAGCTTTCCCTGGCGCCGGAGGATATGCTTGTAATGCATCCGCTGCCCCGTGTAAACGAGATTGCGGTAGATGTGGACGATGACCCCAGGGCTGTATATTTTAAGCAGGCTCAATACGGTGTATATGTAAGAATGGCGCTTATATTGACGCTTTTGGGAATTGAGGTGACATCGGAGGTGAAGGAAAATGCTTAATGTAGGAGCTATATCCGAAGGATTTGTGCTGGATCATATTAAGGCCGGAAAGAGCATGAAGATATATGATTATCTGAAGCTCGGAGAGCTGGATTGCCCGGTAGCCATGATCATGAACGCAAAGAGCTCAAAGATGGGCAGGAAGGATATCTTAAAGATTGAATGTGATATCAATCTTATAAACCTTGATGTTATAGGATATCTGGATCCCGACATTACCGTAAATATCATTAAGGGCGAGAAGATAGTAGAGAAGAGGGATCTTTCCCTTCCTGCCGAGGTAAAGAATATTATCCGCTGCAAAAACCCCAGATGTATCACGTCCATAGAGCAGGGGCTTGACCATGTATTTTTCCTGGCAGACAGGGAAAAGGGAATCTACAGATGCAAATATTGTGAGGAGAAGTACCATGAGGCTAGATAAATTTCTTAAGGTGTCCCGGCTTATAAAGCGCCGCTCCGTGGCAAACGAGGCCTGCGATGCGGGGAGAGTCAGCATTAACGGAAATGTGGCAAAGGCGGGGACCAAGGTGAAAATAGGCGATATCATCGAGATTTCCTTTGGGGACAGAACCGTGAAAGCAAAGGTTTTAAAGATTGCCGAGACGGTGAAAAAAGAAGAGGCATCTGATATGGTGGAGATGATTTAAGGACGAGATTTTGGGGTGATTTTAGACTGATTTGAAGTCAAAATTAAGAAAATGCCGTAAAATACAAGAAATTTCAAAAAATTTATTGCATTTTTAATAAACATGGGTTAGAATAGAAATGATTTATGTTAACTGGGGGAGATGTTGACATAAGTTTTCCTCTAAATCTAATGAATAAATCGGATGTTTTTGATGAAAAAAAGCGCAAAGAGAAAAAAGTACAAAACAAATAAAGCTGCTTTTTTGAGCGTCTCGGTCATTGTTGTAGTTTTGGTGGCTGTGCTTTGTGTACGCTGCTACGGACTGTATCAGAAGAATCTGGAATATACCGCAAAGGAAGAAGCTCTTGAGGAAGAGCTGGCGGATGAGACAGAGCGGAGCGAGGAGCTGAAAGAATACGAAGAGTATGTCGGCTCCGACGAATATGTAATAGAAATGGCCCGGGATAAGCTTGGGCTGGTATTTAAATCAGAGACTGTCTTTCGGGATGAAGATTCGGAATAGGCAAAGGATTCAAGATGAATCCCGGGCAAGGCAGGCGGCGTATCAATAGGTTTATACGGACGGGTTGATCCCGTCCGTTTGCGTTAATATGAATAAATTTGAATTTGAAAAAAAGGCTTTAAGCTATATAGAAAATCATAATTTGATTAGTGACGGCGACTCCGTGGTTGTGGGGCTTTCAGGCGGTGCGGATTCCGTGTGTCTTTTGCTGCTTTTAAAGAAGCTTTCCGGCGGCAAAGCTGCAGGCGGGATTAATATAAGGCTTTCCACCGTTCATGTGGAGCATGGAATAAGGGGAGAAGAAGCCCTGGATGATGAAAGATTTTGCGAGGATTTGTGCGACAGGCTGGGAGTAGAATATACAGCTGTTCATTGTGATGTGCCTGCCGTAGCTGATGCAGCCGGGATGGGGCTTGAGGAAGCGGCCCGTAAAGTCCGGTATGAAGAATATGAAAAGATCTCGAAAGAGACTGGCGATGCCGTGATTGCCCTTGCCCATCACGGAGACGATCAGGCGGAGACTGTTTTATTTAATCTTATCAGGGGCGCCGGTGTGCGCGGGCTTTCAGGCATGGCGCCAAAGAGGGATATTTATATCCGGCCGCTTTTGTGGGCGGATAAATCCGATATTATGGAGTATGTAAGAGACTGCGGAGAAACCTGGGTTACTGACAGTACGAACTCCGATGATGCATATTCCCGGAATAAGCTGCGGCTTTCTGTAATACCGAAGCTTTGTGAAATAAATTCCAATGCGGTTTGCAATATAAACAACGCTTCGGATGTGCTGCGGGATGTACGGGCGCATTTTGAGGCGTATTCACAGGAGTTTTGTGATAAATATATTCAGGATTCAGGAAGCGGTGAAACTGCGGTAGATGCGGGAGAGCTGTCCGGTCTGGACAAGGCTATGAAAGAATACTGTATTTCCCGGATATTATCCCGTGTTTTAAAAAGTGAAAAAGATATCGGAAAGAACAATATCGACGCAATATGCAGCCTTTTGGAAGCCCAAAGCGGAAGTGCGGTTTGCCTCCCCCGGAATACTGTGGCATATAAAGAAGGGGAGAGGATAATATTTGCCGCCGGAGATGCGGCGGGAGCACACAGGGGAAAAGAAGCTTCTCTGCCTTTGGGAGGGGGAGAGGATTCTGCAGATGATGGGTGTTTGAGTGTGGAGATTGATATAAACACACTTCCTGTGACCTGTGAATTCGCAGGGGGCAGATATACATTTTCCAGCCCGGATAATTTTTCAAAAAATGAAATAAATTCGGCTGCAAGGTGTACGAAATATGTGAATTGTGATAAAATAACAGGAAGCATCTCTTTAAGATACCCTGTTATATCCGACCGTATCGTTGTGGATGAAAAGGGCTCCGGAAAGAAACTGGGACGTTTTCTTATGGACAGGAAGGTGCCTTCTTCCCAAAGAAGCCTTGTGCCTGTGATTGCAAACGGCAGCGATATTATCCTGGTTTTGGGTGATATCGGGAGAATGGGGTATGCTTACAGGGTTGATGATAATACCGGAAAAATAATCCGAATAGATATAGTTCGGGATTAGAAGAAAGGCATGATAGAATGGAAGACATATCCGTACTTATATCAGAAGAAGAACTTAATAAAAGAATAAGGAATTTAGGCGAAGAGATTTCCGCAGATTACGCAGGAAAAGAGATTCATCTTATAGGCATATTAAAAGGCAGTGTAATTTTTATGGCGGAGCTTGCAAAGAGGATTACCGTGCCGGTGACATTTGATTTTATGTCTGTTTCAAGCTACGGAGATGATACGGTTTCTTCGGGAATCGTAAAAATCATAAAGGATTTGGACGATTCCATATCCGGAAGGGATGTGCTTATCGTAGAAGACATTGTGGATACCGGAAGGACTCTGGAATATCTGATGTCCATGCTTCGCACAAGAGATCCAAAGAGCCTTAAGCTGTGCGCATTGCTCGATAAGCCCGAAAGGCGGCTTTGCAAAGTGCAGCCGGATTACTGCGGATTTACGGTGCCGGATGAATTTATAGTCGGCTACGGTCTTGATTATGCCCAAAAATACAGAAACCTTCCGTATATTGGAAAGGTTTTGCAGGGCTGAAGCCCGGATTTTGCAGGGGCGTTTCTTTATATTAATCAGAAATCGGAGGATTGGATTTGAGTAAGAGATACAGAGGTTTTGGAATATACATAATAGTCATAATCCTGATTTTGGCGGCTTATTATGTATTTACCCAGGGGGCGATGAATACTACCACCATTTCCTACAGTGATTTTACAGGCAAAATGGAAGCCGGAGATGTTATGAGCGTCGAGATCAAACAGAATTCCGATGCTCCCACCGGAGTGATTTATATCACGCTGGCGAACGACGATACCGTTTACAAGGTGATTGTGCCCGATGTTACAAAGGTGCAGTCGGATATGGACGAGGCGGGATTTACCGCATATTATTTTGATGATGTGCCTTCGAGAGGCTGGCTTACGGACTTCCTCCCTCTTCTTGTCATATTTGCGGTAGTATTTATATTCTTTATAATGATGAGCAATCAGAATGCGGCGGCATCCGGCGGCGGCAGGATGATGAATTTCGGAAAGAGCCGCGCCCAGCTTATTGATGATGAGGAGAACACTGTTACATTCAAGGATGTGGCAGGGCTTGAGGAAGAGAAGGAAGAGCTGGTTGAAATCGTGGATTTTCTGAAGGATCCGCAGAAATACACGGATATGGGTGCCCGCATTCCCAAGGGGCTTATACTGGTAGGACCCCCGGGAACGGGTAAGACGCTCCTTGCAAAGGCTGTGGCAGGAGAAGCCGGCGTGCCTTTCTTTACCATCTCCGGTTCGGATTTCGTAGAGATGTTTGTAGGTGTGGGTGCATCCCGTGTGCGCGACCTTTTTGCCGAGGCAAAGAAGAACGCTCCCTGCATAGTATTTATAGATGAGATCGACGCTGTTGCAAGGCGGAGAGGTACCGGTCTTGGAGGCGGACATGACGAGCGCGAGCAGACATTGAACCAGATGCTTGTAGAGATGGACGGCTTTGGAGAAAACCAGGGCATCATCGTTATGGCGGCCACAAACAGAGTAGATATATTAGATCCTGCTATCATGCGTCCGGGCCGTTTCGACAGAAAGGTCGCAGTAGGCAGACCTGATGTACGGGGCAGGGAAGAGATATTAAAGGTGCATGCAAAAAATAAGCCCCTGGGAGATGATGTGGATCTTGAATCCATAGCAAGGACTACGGCAGGCTTTACCGGAGCTGACCTCGAGAACCTTCTTAATGAGGCTGCCATATATGCGGCAAGGTTTGACAGGAATTATCTTGTTCAGGACGATATAAAGCAGGCATTCGTAAAAGTCGGTATAGGCGCCGAGAAAAAGAGCCGCCTGATCTCCGACAAGGAAAAGAAAATAACGGCATATCACGAATCGGGTCATGCCATCTTGTTTCATCTGCTGCCGGATGTGGGACCGGTTTATTCCGTATCAATTATACCTACGGGAGTATCTGCAGCAGGCTATACCATGCCTCTTCCGGAAAAGGACGAAATGTTCGTGACAAAGGGCAAGATGATGCAGGAGCTTGTGGTAGATCTGGGCGGAAGAGCGGCGGAGGAGCTTATTTTCGGCAAAGAAGAAGTAACTACCGGGGCATCCCAGGATATAAAGCAGGCTACAGAGCTTGCCAGAAACATGGTTTCTATCTACGGTATGTCTGATGATATCGGTCTTATACATTACGGCTCCAACGACGATGAAGTCTTCATCGGCCGTGATCTTGCGCATTCCAAAGCCTATGGGGAGGAGGCTACCACCCGTATTGACAGGGAGGTTAAGCGCATTATAGACGAGAGCTATGAGAAAGCCATCTCAATGATAAGGGAGCATATGGATGTGCTGGAAAAGAGCGCAGCTTTGCTCCTTGAGAAAGAAAAGATAAGCCGGGACGAATTTGAAGCTTTGTTTGAGGGATAGTTTGCATAACTTAATTTTCATCACATAAAGGAGGTAGGAGTATGAAAAATCTGTCGATTGCCGTAAAACTTATTATTGCGACTGTGATTCTGGCGGTCGTGTCGGTGTTGATTCTGGTGTTTAGTACGCTGAATGCCAATGATGCCATCACGAAATCCGAAAAGGTGTATTATCAGCAATTATATACTATCGATAATTTGCTGGTTTCCGCTGACAGGGATTATTATCAGGCGCTTTCTGCAGAGCTTGAATATTTAAGCCGTGTCAGTAAAGACGGAAAAGAGGCGCCGGATTCAGCAGCGGCGGAGAGCGGAGATGCTGATTCGGGTGATGCAAATGCTTTCGGAGGTGACTCCGGTACAGTATCTGCGACAGCAAGCGCTTCCGGCGATGCTGCGGCGGCAGGTATAGCGGCACCGGCGGATACGGCTGATGCTTCCGGCGATGCGGCATCTGCACCGGATAGCACTTCGTCTGATCCGGATGATGAATCCGCCTCATCAGACGATAGCGGTGCTGACGATGAACTTTCCGGATATTTATCTGATTTCGAAGAAAACAAGGAGCAGGTTCGTGAAAGGATAGCCCAGGTAGAAGAATCGACTGCCCAGTACGAAGACCTTGGGGCATATTCTGTTGACGGAGTCACCATTGCTTCTGCCCTTTCGGAATTTGATTCTTTGTTTGCTCAGTGGGAAGCTGCTTTTGATCCGGCTACCAGCACTGGCGACTATGTAGCTCATATGGAATATTTCGATAGCTCAAGAGAGCAGTTAGACGTTGCATCTGAAATACTTGAGGCATATGCCGAGGAAGAGGATGCTGCTCTTTATAAGTCATTTTTGGCTCAGACTATGAGGCTTGGTATTATAGCTGTTATTATTCTTATTGTCGGTTTTGTGCTGGCAATGTTAATAATCGTGGATATCAAGAAGAATCTTAAATATGTGGAGGGCAAGCTTGGATCTATCGCAAAGAGCGATCTGACCGATCATATTGATGAAACCGACAGGAAGGATGAGCTGGGATCTATGATAAGAGCCAGCCGCACCGTGCAGCAGCATTTGCTTGCTATATTGTCAGAGCTTCATCGTTCTTCGGATTCGCTTACCAATTCGAGTAATCATGTAAATAACAGTACCGGCGAAGCTGCCGAGTCCATGGGCAATATTAATTCCGCTGCAGGTGAGATAGCGACCACGGCGACTAATACAGCTACGGATATTGAATCTATTTCTATGAATATGTCAAATATCATGAATATGATGGAGACGAATTCCGCATCCAGCGCCCGCCTCGAAGAAGTCAGCGACCAGATTCGTCAGGTAACTGCCGACGGTATGGATACGGTAGACGGCCTGAAGAATGTAACGAATCAGTCCGTAGAAGCTTTTGAGCGTATATTTGAGGTGATTGAGAGCATTAACAAGAGCACCCAGAAGATTTCCGAGGCCAGTGACCTTATAAGCTCTATTTCCCAGCAGACGAACCTCCTTTCTTTGAATGCTTCAATAGAGGCTGCCCGGGCAGGAGAGGCCGGCAAGGGATTTGCAGTCGTTGCGGAGGAGATAAGGGAGCTTTCCGAGCAGTCCTCGGGCTCTGTCGATACTATTAACGCAATGCTTGAGGATCTCCAGTCAAATACGAGAAATGCCACATCGCAGTCCGAGCGTGTACGGGAGTTTGTAAACAGGCAGAAGGAGGCTGTAGATGAGACAAGCCACAGCTTCGAAGAGATTGTAAACAACATAAGCGGCGTCAATGCATCCGTTGAAGAGTTGAACGAATCCAACAAGGTATTGGAGCACGAGATAGAGTCCATTACGGATCTTATTACAAATCTCTCCGCTGCTTCCGAAGAGAATGCGGCTACGGCTCAAGAGCTTTCCGCTACTACCGATATGTTTAACACCAATGTGGAAGACCTGTCACAGTCCGGAGAGGATGTGCACCAGTCAGCCGTTGAGCTTGATGCCATCATCAAGGAGTTTAAGGTAAACAGCAATGAGATGACTGATGCGGAGTAAGCCTGAAAATGATTTTTTGTTAAAGGAATACCCCTGCGGTGAGTTGCCGCAGGGGTGTTTTTGAATGTAGGGGAATATATGTGTAGTTTGCTTTACGACGGGTATCAGCCTTCGATAGCAATATACTTCTTGTCCTCTACCTGGGGCTTTGCCTCTTTCTTGGGAATGGTGAGGGAGAGGATGCCGTTTGTGAATTTTGCATTGATGTCCTCTTCGGTCACATCCTCGCCTACATAAAAGCTTCTCTGTGAAGAACCGTAGAAGCGCTCTCTGCGCAGGTACTTTCCGTTCTCGTCCTTTTCTTCTTTGTTGTCCGTATGCTCTGCTGCGATGGTAAGGTAGCCGTCCTTAAGAGAGGCGGTCACGTCTTCCTTGGCATAGCCGGGCAGTTCAACGTCCATCTCATACCTGTCGTCGTGCTCCTTGATGTCTACTTTCATGGAGCCCTTTGAGGCGGCAGTCGCAAAGGACGGTGTGGTGCAGCTAAATGCCGGTGAGAAGAAATCGTCCATAAAATCGTCCATGGTGTTCATTGTTCCGAAGATGCTGGGTAATAACATAATGTGTACCTCCTTTATATATCCGCGCCCGATTGTCGGGGCGGGGTGCTTACGGGAGCTGTGGTGATTCGCCTGTATCTGCGTCGCTCCGGTTCCCTTTTCCTTTTGACGATTGTATGATAGCACAAATTATTAGCACTGTCAAGAGGTGAGTGCTAATTTTTTGAAAAATTTTTATTTTAATGTAAAAAAGGCTGAAAAATAAGGGGATTCAGCTTGTGTTTTTGCTGTTTAAGGATTATAATCATTTAGTCGGCTGCAAAAACCGATTGTATAATAATAAAAATTTAGGAGGGTTTTGAAATGGCACTGGTAACTACGACAGAGATGTTTAAGAAGGCTTATGAGGGCGGATACGCCATCGGTGCGTTTAATGTGAACAATATGGAGATTGTTCAGGGTATCACGGAGGCGGCAGGTGAGCTCAGAGCTCCGCTTATATTGCAGGTTTCCAAGGGCGCCAGAGCCTATGCAAACCATACTTATCTCGTAAAGCTCGTTGAGGCGGCTCTGGCAGAGACGAACGATCTGCCCATAGCACTGCACCTTGACCACGGCGACAGCTTTGAGCTTTGCAAGGATTGCATCGACGGCGGCTTTACCTCCGTTATGATAGATATGTCCTCAAAGCCCTTTGATGAAAATATCGAGGTTACAAAGAAGGTAGTTGAGTATGCACATGACAAGGGCGTTGTGGTAGAGGCTGAGCTGGGAACCCTTGCAGGCATCGAGGATGAGGTGCAGGTAAGTGCAGAGGATTCTTCCTATACCCGCCCCGAGGATGTAGAGGAATTCGTAGACCGCACGGGCTGCGACTCTCTGGCTATCGCCATAGGTACCAGCCACGGTGCATACAAATTTAAGCCCGGCACAAAGCCCCAGCTTCGTTTCGATATCCTCGAGGAAGTGGAAAAGCGCCTGCCGAATTTTCCCATAGTCCTTCATGGCGCAAGCTCCGTGCCCCAGGAATTCGTCGAAAAGATAAATAAATACGGCGGAAATATGCCGGGAGCAATCGGCGTGCCCGAAGACCAGTTGAGGAAAGCTGCTTCCATGGCTGTCTGCAAGATTAATATCGACTCGGATCTTCGCCTGGCGATGACGGCGTCTATCCGCGAGCATTTTGTAAATAATCCCGCAGATTTTGACCCGCGCCAGTATCTTAAACCCGCCCGCGCCGCTATAAAGGCTATGGTTGCGCACAAGATAACGGATGTCCTCGGCTGCGAGAATGCGTGCTGAGGTTTTTTCGAAGCCGCATGACGCGTGTCAAGAGCTTATCGAAACAAGCCGGATAGGGCGCAGTTGAGATTAGCGATTTGAC
>CAJOQM010000028.1 GCA_905236845.1 uncultured Lachnospiraceae bacterium
TAAATCATATAAAAATAAACTGCCGCCTTTGGCATTGGGGGAATTATACAGAGAAATTTTGAAAATGTCAAGGGCAATAATTCCTGTAACGAGCCAGGTGTCTTTTCGTTTACTCTACGTCCTGCAGCGCTGCCACGCCTTCCTCGCCGGTTCTCACCTTTACCACACGGCTTACGGGATATACGAATATCTTTCCATCGCCGATATGACCGGTATAAAGCGCTTTTTTCGCCGCCTCTATCACATCATCCACAGGAATCTTACTGACAACGACCTCAAGCTTTACCTTTGGCAGCAAGGTTGCGTCAATCTCGACTCCGCGGTATCTCTCGCCGGAGCCCATCTGCACGCCGCAGCCCATCACCTGACTAACAGTCATTCCGGTTACGCCCAGCTCATTCATCGCCTTTTTCAGAATATCCAGGCGGAAGAGCTTAGTAATGATAACCACCTTTGACATACCCGAGCTGAATTCGGCAGGGATGCCCTCATCCCGCCTTACCACCTGCACGGCCGCATTCTTTGCCGCATCGGATGCCACCTCATAATCGTCGGTGCCCAGATTCGTGTTTTCATTTACACTCATTGTCATGGTATTTGAAATATCCATAAGTGAGAACCCGGCATAGGCAGAGGGCAGTCCGTGCTCCGTGGAGTCAAGTCCGTCAATCTCCTCTTCTTCGGTAACTCTCAGGCCTATTGTCTTTTTGATGATTGTAAATGCGATGGTTATGGCAACGACAGTCCAGAGCGCTGTGGCACCTACGCCTCCGAGCTGCTTAATCAGCTGTGAAACGCCACCTCCGTAAAAAAGTCCCTGCTCGATGCCCGCCACGGCAAAGCCCGGAGCAGTATCCGTCGCAAAAAGACCAACCGCTATAGTGCCCCAGATACCGTTGAACATATGCACCGCCACGGCGCCTACAGGGTCGTCCACGTGGATAACGTTATCACTGAACCATATTCCAAAGACCACCAGAAGCCCTGCCACGGCGCCGATGACAGCAGCGCCGGCGCAATCCGTCACATCACAGGGCGCCGTAATGGCCACAAGTCCCGCAAGGGATGCGTTAAGGCACATGGACACGTCGGGCTTTCCGAATTTCGCCCAGGTAAATATCATGCATACGACGGTCGCGACCGCAGGAGCCACTGTGGTAGTAAGAAATATCGATCCGAGCGTGGAAACATCCGTTGCAGCAGCTCCGTTAAACCCGTACCAACCAAGCCACAGTATAAATACGCCCAATGCAGCAATAACGAGGTTGTGTCCGGGGAAGGCGTTTACCTTTGTTATCTTGCCCTGCTTATTTCTGTCAAATTTACCTATACGCGGTCCCAGCATCCAGGCGCCTATCAGAGCGCAGATTCCGCCCACCATATGAATGCAGGTGGATCCTGCGTAGTCATGGAAGCCCCATTCGGCGAGGAATCCGCCGCCCCAGGTCCAGTGAGCCTCTATCGGGTAAATAATTGCCGATATCACAGCCGAATAAATACAATAGCTTGAAAACTTTGTCCTCTCTGCCATGGCACCGGATACTATGGTAGCTGTAGTGGCGCAGAATACGAGGTTAAATACAAACGCAGAATAATCAAAATTCCCGTAATTTGAAAATACGTCAAAAGACAGTCCGCCGACAAAGCCGTTTAGCATATTATCACCGAGCATCAACGAAGCTCCGCAGATAAACCACATCATGGTGCCTATGCAAAAGTCCATTAGATTTTTCATGATGATATTTCCCGCATTCTTTGCGCGGGTAAAGCCGGATTCGCACATTGCAAAGCCTGCCTGCATCCAAAACACCAAAGCCGCTCCTATCAGAAACCACACAGAAAACACTTCACCGCTTATTGCTTCCAAGATTCCATCACTTATACCGCTCATAATCTTTTCCTCCTTCGCTATGTAAATATGATGTTGTGCACGACTGCATTGCTCCGCAAATCCTGTCGCGCTAAAAAGGTCATCCCTACTGGCGCTGCTGTAATAGCTGATTGGCTGCCTTACTGTTCGCCCGTGCATTCTGCCGGCGTTATGTCAACCAATCACCACACCGCTCCACGCCGTTGTGGGATGACCTTTATAAACTTGTTAACAACCCAACCCAGGTCTTTTTAATATACAGAAAACAACAGCTTTCCGTAGCTGGGGACGGGCCAGCATTCTTCGCTTGTGAGCATCTCCGCCTCGTCCACATGTTTTCTTAAATGCTCCATCTTTGGCAAAACATCGTCTCTTATGGCTTCCGATGTCTTTATAATATCATCGTAGCCCTTGAGCTTTTCGAGAGCCTCCTCCAGATCCTGCACTCTGTCTAAGATATAGTCCGTCAGCTCCGAGAGCCTCTCCATGGTTGAAATCTCATAATTGCACTTTACTTTGTTGCTTACGGACTTCATTATGGATGTGGTATTTGCCAGACTGTACAAATAATTTTCTATGGCCGGCAGGTAATTTTTCCTTACCATATAAACCATGGTGCTGCCCTCGATATTTACCGTTTTGCAGTAATTTTCCAACATTATTTCCAGTCGGGAATGAAGCTCCGTCTCCGTAAATACCTTGTGACTCATGAGCATATCCATGTTCTTCTTATCCAGCAGGTGAGGCATGGCATCTGCCGTAGTCTTCAGGTTTGAAAGACCTCTTACCTTTGTGGCTTCTTCCACCCACTCATCACCGTAGCCATTTCCGTTAAAAAGGATTCTCTGATGATCTTGGATAACCTCCCTGATAAGATCATGAAGCTCGCCGTCGAAATCCTCTGCTTTTTCAAGCCTGTCGGCGTATTGCTTAAGGCTCTCAGCCACTGCGGAGTTTAGCATGATATTGCAGCAGGCTATGCTGTTTGAAGAACCCAGTGAACGAAATTCGAATTTATTACCCGTAAAGGCAAAGGGCGAGGTGCGGTTTCTGTCCGTGGTATCTCTGGAAAATCTCGGAAGAGTGTCAACACCCAGCTTCATCGTCACCTTTTTCGTGCCTTTGTAGGGCACATCATCCTTTATAGCATCCAGTATATCCGAAAGCTCATCTCCCAAAAAAACGGATATTATGGCGGGAGGCGCCTCATTTGCACCGAGCCTGTGGTCATTACCCGCCGTCGCCACCGAAAGCCGAAGGAGATCCTGATAATCATCCACCGCCTGGATTACCGCGCACAGAAAAAGAAGAAACTGCGCATTGTCCTGAGGGGTATCTCCCGGGGAAAGCAGGTTTGATCCGGTATCCGTCGCCATAGACCAGTTGTTATGCTTGCCCGAGCCGTTCACCCCCGCAAAGGGCTTTTCGTGAAGGAGGCAGACCATGCCATGCTTTCGAGCCACCTTTTGCATTATCTCCATAGTCAGCTGATTGTTGTCCGTGGCCACATTTGTGGTGGAATATATGGGGGCGAGCTCATGCTGGGCAGGAGCGACCTCGTTATGCTCCGTCTTTGCCAGGATTCCCAGCTTCCAGAGTTCTTTGTCTAAATCCTCCATAAAAGCCGTGACTCTGGGTTTTATCACCCCGAAATAATGATCGTCCAGCTCCTGCCCTTTCGGAGGCATGGCTCCGAACAATGTTCTCCCGGTGAAAATCAAATCCGGACGCTCCTGAAACATCTTTTCATCCACCAGGAAATATTCCTGCTCGGGACCCACACTGGTGCGGACATATTTCACATCCTTGCCAAATAGCTTCAGGATCCTTCGGGCCTGAATATCAAGCGCCTGCATGGAGCGAAGGAGCGGTGTCTTTTTATCCAAAGCATCTCCCGAATACGAGCAGAACGCTGTAGGAATGCATAGGGTGTGGTCTTTTATGAATGCGTAGGATGTGGGATCCCATGCCGTATAGCCTCTCGCCTCAAATGTGGCCCTCAAGCCTCCCGAGGGAAAAGACGATGCATCCGGCTCGCCCTTGATAAGCTCCTTTCCGGAAAAATCCATGATTACGCCGCCATCCGGTGAAGGGGAAATGAAGCTGTCGTGCTTTTCTGCCGTAACTCCGGTCAGGGGCTGAAACCAATGGGTGAAATGAGTTGCGCCATTCTCAATTGCCCAGTCTCTCATCTGGATTGCAACAGCCTGCGCCACTTCCTCATCAAGCTTCGCATTTTCGTCTATGGTTTTTTTCAAACAATCATAGACCTTGGCGGAGAGCCTCGACCTCATCACCCTGTCGTCAAATACCATTGATCCGAATATTTCGGGAATGTTTTGTTGATTCATAGATTACCTCCTTCTCATTTTCTGCGTTAAAAGCTGCGGATTGCTCCGTGCTTCGCACTCCCGCAATCCTACGGTCATTCGGAATCCGGCCTATCGGCCTGCTTCCTCATGACCGTATGTCTGCGAAATGTCTGCCCGTCCATCCGTTCAAGCACGGATGTCCGGACAACCGCATCACAGAGCTTTTAACGCACAAAAAATGGCGCCCCGGAGAAAATCTCCGAGACGCCTTTGTCTCTACGTTCACGTAGTATACGACCAAGATAATTTTTTGTCAAGCACTTTTTCAAAAATAGGACACTTCTCCCTTGCGCTCTCCCCTGTCTTTTACATCAGGGCCGGGATATCCGAAGAAAGCGGCGCTAAATACCGTGTTCCCTTCAGGGATGAGCTCTTTCTTCAGCTCGGCGTTATTGCCGTTTGCAAAAAAGTCCTTTACCATGCCAAAGTCCCACCCGCTCATTATGCCAAGCGACGCCGCCGCTATGCTCATATTCTCCATAGCAAGATGGCAGTCTATGGGGGATGTCATGGTCTCCTTTGCGCTTATAAGGATAAGCACAGGGGCGTTCCTTGTAGGCGGTCCCATGGGAGGAGGACCACCGGGGCGTTTGGGCGCATCCTTGGGAGGCTCGGGGCGCGGCATGCTCTTAATAGCCTCGCCGATGCGCTCCATCATCTCCGGACTCTTAATCACCGTAAAATGCCAGGGCTGCATGTTCATGCCTGTGGGCGCATAAAGCCCCGCCTGAACTATGGTCTCAATCTCGTCGTCGCCTATGGGCTTTGAGTCGAAGACCTTGTAGCTCCTGCGGGCCATGATGCTTTTCATCGTTTCGTTTTCGATCATTTAAGGCAATCTCCTTTCTGAAATTTTTGCTAGGAAAATCCTAACATAATCGTTCGGAAAAAGCCAGTGTATCATTTATATTGGGTGATTGGAACGGAAATGCAGCTAATCCCGCCCACTCATTTCACTTATATCGGACAAAACTATGCCAAAATCTTGATATATGGCAATAGTGGCATAGAAAATGTGTGAGGTGATATGAGTTTCTCTCCTGGGACTATGCCACAGCAGGCTTATACGGCGATGGTGGCATAGAAATTGTCAAATAAGAAAGTTTCCTCCTAAAAAAACTATGCCACAACGAGATAAATCAAGCATTGTGGCATAGAAATGTGTTTAATAATAA
>CAJOQM010000029.1 GCA_905236845.1 uncultured Lachnospiraceae bacterium
ATGCAAGCAAGTCCCAGGCAAAAAGCGCTATAAGCACTGCATTTGCCGATGCTGACGCTGATGATGTATCTCTTTTCTTTTATTCCGGTCATGGTAACGTGGCATCATCTTCCAGTGTCAAGGACGGCGCTCTGTGCATGTATGACTCATCAAGTCCCTCTGGAATTGAACTTATGACTCTTTCCGAGGTTGAAAGCTGCCTGTCCGCTGTCAGCGGAAAGGTAGTGGTAATCCTTGATTCCTGCGGAAGCGGCGCCGGCGTGGTATCAGATCCCTATACGAAATCAAACTCATTATTTTCTTCAAAGAGTTCGGAAACCATAACAAGCGAAGAAGAAGCCGAGGCTTTTACCCAGAGCGCATATGATGTGTTCTCCGAAAACGATACAACCGTTACGGGATCATCCTCATTATCATCTTCCAAATACGCAGAATTTTGCAGCAGCAAATATTATGTGATAGCAGGATGTGAAGTGGGAACATATTCCTATACCACATATTGGTATACTGCAACAAATCAGCAGGCTTCCGATGAAGAGATTAATCCTATATATGTTTCCGGTTACGGAAGTACCTTTTACGCTGCCGGGGCTCTTACCCTGGGGGTAGTCCGGGGCGGAGGATATAACTTCACCGCCTCCGGAGGAAGCAGAACATCTACAGCAAAACCTGCAGATACTGATTCAAGTGAGACCTTAAGTCTTTATGAAACATATGTATATGCGCAAGATCAGGTGACTAATAATATAGGTGTACCTCAGGGGCTTAAGATTTATCCGGAAAGCTCATCCCAGATTATCTTTGACGATACAGGCTCTGTAACTGTTACATTTGACGCAAACGGAGGCTCCGGCTCCATGGAGTCAAAAGTGACTGCATCAGGGGCATCCTACACCCTCCCCTCCTGCACCTATACCGCCCCCACAGGCTATCATTTTGCAGGATGGGACATTAACGGCACCACCTATGCGGCAGGGGCAAGCTACACGGTTACGGGGGATACCACGGTAAAGGCTCTTTGGGAGGTAAATACCTATACCGTCTCCTTTAATGCAAACGGGGGTTCCGGCTCCATGTCAGCGCAGTCCTTTACATATGATGTAGCAAAGGCGCTTACCGCAAACGCCTTTACCCGCTCGGGATATACCTTCTCCGGCTGGAATACAGCTTCCGACGGCACAGGTACAGCTTATACCGACGGCCAGAGCGTAAGCAATCTTACATCAGATGAAAACGGCAGCGTTACGTTATATGCCCAGTGGACCGCTGTTACGAAATTTACCGCATCAAGCGGCAATACATATACCGTGACGGGAAGCAATACCGTCGCATTTACGGGAAATATACCATCTTCAAAGAAGATTACGATTCCTTCAACAATTATCGCAAACGGTATTACCTATAAGGTGACAGCCATCGCCGCAAAAGCCTTTGCCGGGAACAAGAAGATTACATCCGTAACAGCAGGAAAATACATAAAGACCGTAGGGGGGTCGGCATTTAAGAATTGCACGAAATTAAAGACGGTAGATTTTTCGACATGCGCAGTAAAGAAAATCGGAAAGAACGCTTTTTCCGGATGTAAAAATCTTAAGACCTTGAGCCTTAATGTAAACAAGCTTAAGACCGTAGGCTCCAAAGCCCTTAAGAGCGTGCCTTCTACCTGCAGGGTAAAGATAAAGGCGTCAACCTACAAGAAATTTACCGCCGCAGTCACGAAGCTTAAGAAAGCAGGCGGCAAGAAGCTTAAATATTCCAAGAGAAAATAATAACCGGAGGATTGCATATGAGATCGGAATACAAAGACGGAGCAATGAATTTTTACCTGACAGGCAGGATAGATTCAAATAATGCCGAAGAGGTGTCAAAGGAGCTTGAAGGTGAAATAGACATGATTGGCGAGATGAATATCGCCTTTGATGCAAAGGATCTTGAATATATATCAAGCGCCGGTCTGCGGGTTCTTCTTCGTATCCGCAAGAAAGCAGGATATCCTGTGACGGTTCGAAATGTATCGGATGAGATTTTCGATATATTCTCCGTGACGGGCTTTGACCAGATGTTTACGGTGGAGCGCCCCATGAGACAGATATCCCTTAAGGGATGCGCCAAATTAAGCTCCGCCCTAAACGGTGAGATTTTTGAGCTTTCCGAAGATGAGATGGTAAAGGTCTACGGTAAGGATGCCGACCTTGATGATGTGAAGAAGGAGCGTGATTATGCTCAAACGGCTATGATTAACGGCATCCCCACCCTTATCCCCTATGATGTGGTATCCTGCGAAAAGGGATACGGCATCGTCATAGAAAAGGGCGGAGCCCAGTCCTTGGCCCAGGTAATCGCCAACAATCCCGACGATATGGAAAAGTATGCGGTCATGTTTGCGGATCTGATGCGGGAGATTCACTCTACAGAAATCCCCGAGGGCAAGCTCCCCGACATAAAGGACAGATACAGGGGCTGGATAGATGAGATATCCGATATGGAGTCTGCCCGTGTAGATATATTTAACCAGCTTATAGACGGGATTGAAGATAGAGAGACATATGTCCACGGAGATATCAATTTAAACAGTGTCATGGTAAAGGACGGAGAGCTTCTCCTTGTGGATATGGCCGGAAGCGCCAGAGGACATGCGCTCTTTGATCTGCAGAGCATATTTGCATCTCTTGTAGCCATAGAAAAAGTCAGAAAGGATTATTGCTTTACTACCTTTGGCATAAAAGGCGATGTCTGCGTACGCTTCTGGAAGCTGTTCTTTGACAGATATATGGAAAAGGAATCTACAGATATCGGCTCCATGAACGAGCTTCTGCTTAAATATTTTGTATTAAAGGAGCAGGTTCTTAATCTGGTTGAGGAAAAGCACAGAGTCGGAGGTGACGTATGAGAGGAAATCTTCCCGGAAATACAGTAAACGATCCCGGCGCAAGGAAGAGTCCACAGGCAGGAGAAACCGGTGCATTCGGTGGAATCCTTCCTCAGGACAGGGAAGAGGATCTCCTTGTTGAAAAGAAATATAAATGCCCTATGTGCGGCAAAACCGTATATCATATGGCTGTAAAGACAAAAAAGCCCATACCCGACGGGGTTGACATAGACCTTCACCCCAGATACAAAAATATCGATCCTATAAAGTATCATGTAGTTGAATGCAATAAATGCGGATATGCCACACTTGATAATGATTTTGAGTTTATCAGAAACCACGAGAAGAAGGCTGTAGACGGTGCTCTTAAGGTGTCCCCCATGGCTTTGCTTGGGGAAATCGTAAGAACTTATGACAATGCTTACAGGATGTATAAATCCGCATACAGAATCTCCATTATCAAAGGTGTAAGCGGAAGCGAGAGGGGGCTGATATCCCTGTATACGGCGTGGCTTCTTCGGGGATGGAGAGAAGAGCTTTCAGAGTATGAGAATCTCCCCGGCTCCGATGAAATGAGCGAGGAGAACGAGCAAAAATATTTAAAATACGCTCTGCTTCATTTCAACGAAGCTTTATCGACAGAGCCTTTCCCCATACGGGGGCTTGATGAAGGCGGGTTTTATTATCTTCTTGCAGCTCTTAATTACAAGCTGGGCGCCCGAAAAGATGCCATAAAATGCCTTTCAAAGACCTTATACTCTACGGGAACAGGCACAAGGATCCGTGTTATGGCAGAGGATTTAAGAGAAATAATAAAATCAGACTCATAATGTTTTGACATTAGAGGACGAATTTATTATAATTATACAGTCGTGCATACGACAACACTATGACTTTAATTTAGGAGGAAATCATCATGACAATCACAAAGAACACAAACGGGGATGCACTTGAAATCGCAATCGAGGGAAGGCTTGATACTACTACGGCTCCCGACCTTGAAAAAGAAGTAAAGGATTCTGTAGAAGGCATCAAGAAGCTTACCTTTGATATGGCAAAGCTTGAGTATATTTCATCCGCAGGTCTTCGCGTACTCCTTGCTTCTCAGAAGATTATGAACAAGCAGGGCGAGATGTCTGTAAAGAACGCAAATGAAGATATTATGGAAATCTTTGAGGTTACAGGTTTCTCGGATATACTGACTATAGAGTGACAGACTGGATGCCTCTTTTACAGGGGTGCTTGCAATCGGGAGAAAGATATGAACGAGCTTGAAATAGAAGCAAAAGTAGAAAATCTGGACAAGGTTCTGGCTTTTGTGGATGAAAAGCTGGAAGCGGCAAACTGTTCCATGAAGGCGCAGATGCAGCTTGATGTTGCAGTTGAGGAACTTTATGTCAACATCGCCCATTATGCTTATAATCCCGGCAGCGGTTCGGCTACCATCAGGGTAGAGGTGGAAGGAGAACCTCTTGAAGTAACCATTACGTTTATAGACCACGGTGTGCCTTATGATCCTTTGGCTCATGAAGATCCTGATGTCACTCTTCCTGCAGAAGAGCGTCAGATAGGCGGTCTGGGCATATTCATGGTTAAGAAGAGCATGGATGATATAGCCTATGAATATAAGGATGGAAAGAATATCCTGACAATCAAAAAAAAAATTTAAGGAAACATTTTAATCAGTGCTTTCTTAAAAAAGACATCCCCGGGTTTGTGATAAGCCCGGGGATTTTTGCGTTTTGTTATGCCGGCAGGATTCAGGATACATATTCCCTGACTGCGGCAGATACAGCATCGGCTACTCTGGGGTCAAAGGCCGCGGGAAGTATCATATCTGAGCTTAATTCATCATCCGAAACCAGTGATGCTATGGCTTTGGCGGATGCGAGCTTCATATCCTGTGTTATCTGGGGTGCCCGGGATTCCAGGGCTCCCTTAAATATTCCCGGAAAGCAAAGCACGTTGTTTACCTGGTTGGGGAAGTCCGACCGGCCTGTACCGATGACTGCGGCTCCTGCCTGCCTTGCCTCATCAGGCATAATCTCGGGGACAGGATTTGCCATGGCAAATATAATGGGGTCTTTTCGCATGGAACGAACCATATCCTTGGTCACGGAGCCGGGGGCGGACACGCCTATAAATATATCGGCGTCCTTCATGGCATCTGCTAAGGTTCCTTCTATACCCCTGGGATTGGTTATTTTTATCATTTCTTCTTTAATCTTGTTTAGCCTCTTGCTTTTTGGCGAAATTATTCCCGATGAGTCGCAGATAACAATATCCTTAAAGCCATAATCAAGCAAAAGCTTTGATATAGCGATGCCTGCGGCTCCCGAGCCGTTTACGGCTATGCGGCACTCTTCGACTTTTTTGCCTGTAAGCTTAAGGGCGTTTATGATGCCCGCAAGGACTATAACAGCCGTTCCGTGCTGGTCGTCGTGGAATACGGGAATGGGAAGGGTAGCCTTTAGCCTCTCTTCGATTTCAAAGCATCTGGGAGCAGAGATGTCCTCTAAGTTTATGCCGCCGTATGAAGGAGCAAGAGCCGTTATTATGCGGACGAGCTCATCCGTATCCTGGGTATCGAGGCATATGGGTACTGCGTTTACCCCGCCGAATTCCTTAAAGAGCACGCATTTGCCTTCCATAACCGGCATAGCTGCGAGGGCGCCGATATTCCCGAGCCCGAGGACCGCACTGCCGTCGGATATTACGGCTATGGTGTTTGATTTCATGGTGTATTTATATGCAAGCTCCGGATTTTCGGCTATCTTAAGACACGGAGCCGCAACGCCGGGAGTATATGCCAGCGCAAGATCCTCCATGGTGTTTACCGGCGCCTTGGGTGTGGTATCAAGTTTTCCCTGCCATTTTTCGTGAAGGTCGAGAGCGAGTTCGTCGTGAGTCATGTTTGTTCTCCTTAATTTTTAATCGTTATTTTTATATCAAAACCGACTTGACATTCTACCACCAGATTGCGAAAAATGCAATTAAATGATAAAATTATTCCATGGAAATGCTGGACAGAAAATTAAGGCACACAATCCTTAACCTGAATTATATAATCACTGCCATATGCTTTGTCTTTGATATGGCATTTCTTTTGTTGTATGTGCTGACCGATGATCTTTTTTATCCGCTGCCTGTATATATCTGCGTGCGCATTATCCCCCCTACCGCAATAAACGTGATGTCGAGCTTTGTTGCATATAAATATAACGAAAGCGATGAGGTTTCTTCTGATGCGAAAAATGAAGCCTGCGCCGCCACACTTTGTACTATCGGCGGCTCTATGGGAATATTCCACAGCTTTTTTTCACCTCTTTGGCTGGCGCCATGTATCGGTATGATGTTCTGCGGCGTGTTTGCAAGTAAGAGGCTTCGGCTTGTTCTTGCAGCGTATAGCATGTTTTTGATGGGTGCTGCGGCTGCGTTTCAATGCTTTGAGAGACCCGGAGAAATCAGCAGCAATCTCCAGAATCTGGCGGTTGATATTGCTATATCCATGATCATGTATATGATTTCCAAGGTAATATCCGGATATATTGAGGATTTTGGTACGGAAATGAAGGCTTCTGTCTTGAGAGAGCAGGAGCTGGAGACCCGGATGCGTTATGAACCTCTGACGGGAATTTTCTTTGCAAGACCGTATTTTATGGAGATTGCCACAAATATATTGGATAAAGCTTCCCCCGAGCATCCCGTAAGCCTTGCCATGGTGGATTTCGACCATTTTAAGGAAATAAACGATATATTCGGTCATGATAACGGAGATAAGGTAATTAAGGCATTTGCTGATCTTACCGTGACCATGACGGGTGATGATATCATAGCCGGAAGATACGGTGGCGAGGAATTTGTCTTTATGTTTGACGGAGGCGATATCGAAAGGCATATAGAAGCCATGAATTATCTGCGGGAGCGTTTTGAAAATGTATCCTATGATTTTACCGACAGGCATGTTACCTTAAGCTGCGGTATAGTAAGCTGCCGGGGAAACAGAAGCTACGAGGATTTGTTCGTTCTTGCGGATAAGGCTGTTTACAGGGCAAAAGAAGAGGGCAGAAACAAGACTATAGCTATAGGAGCCGGGGAATATGAAAAGTGTGAATAAAAAAATAATATCTATGATAATGTGTGTGGTGCTGGTTATTTCTGCGGCCGCCGGAGATAATGCTTTTGCGCAGACTGTCTCTAAAGGCAAAGCGGCAGAGTCCGGGGACGCAGGTGTTGACACAGATGCGTCGGGCGCCATCGCATCAAATTCAGACGAAGCGGATGTTATAGAGGATAAAACCTTAAAGAGAGATTATGAATACGAGAAAGCCCTGGATGAAGCGGAAGAGGAATCCGAAGAGGGCTATCTTTTGACAGCCGTTAAGGGAGATTATCTGGTTAAATCATCTGACCTGACTTATTCGGCGTCGGCTTCGTCTTCATCATATAATTCCGTTAATTATGATTCATCGTTTGCATCCTCGTATCCCACTACAAGAGACCAGGGGTCTTACGGCAATTGCTGGGCATATGGGACCCTGGCTTCTGTTGAATTTTCCCTTGTATCCCAGGGAATGGCGTCTTCTTCCGTAGATTTAAATGAGCTTTTGCTTTCGTATTTTGCTTATAATACGGCTCAAGACCCTCTCGGAGGGACTTTGGGAGATACGGCTTCCTGGACCAAAAGTTCAAACGCATCCAATGTGTTTGAAATAGGTGGGAATTACTTTTATGCAGCAGCCCTTCTTACCCGCTGGGTGGGAGCCGCAAACGAAAGCACATACAGTGATTATTCAACCGCCGTCTCATCGGGGGTAGATACTTCGTATGCGTATAATTACGACGCCTATCATATAAACGACGCATATTATTTATCCATGACCATGAACGACTATGACACCGCAAATATAGCAAAGCAAATGATAGTAAAATACGGCGCCGTAGGTACGACCATCTACATTTCAAGCTCCAACTATTATTATAACAGCACAAACAACTGCTATTACTTTATGAAAGCAGGAAGCGACATAAGCGCAAATCACGGAGTTTCTGTCGTAGGCTGGGATGATGATTTTCCCGCATCAAATTTTAATTCAAACAATCGTCCGTCATCAAACGGAGCCTGGCTTGTAAGAAACAGCTGGTCTGACACTTCATCGGCGGATATTGGCAGCTATTTTTGGGTTTCTTATGAGGATGCTTCACTGGGATATTATTCGTCCTATGCTTCGGATGAGAGAATGTTTTATGTCTACCTTGCAGACAGCGATTCCCATGATAATAATTATCAATACGACGGCAGTTCTATCGCTGATTGCTCCGGCTATACAACAGCCGCCAATGTATTTACGGCTTCCTCCGGGTCTTCCTATGAATACCTGGACAAAGTCAGCTTTGCCGTTGAGGATGCGGATTCTTCTTACGACATAAAGGTTTATACGAATGTGGAAGAGGAAGGCTCACCCGATAGCGGTATTTTGGCTTGCGAAGTGTCCGGAACACAGGCTTATGCGGGATATACAAGCGTAGATCTGGGAAGGACGATACAGCTTGTAAACGGAGAGAGATTTTCCGTTATCGTAACCACATCATCATCCTATGGAATTGACGCAGAATACGGCTACACCGGGGCGAATTTTGATTTTCGGGTAACAGTGCCAAACTATTCAAGCTATTATTATACTGGCGGAGTCTGGCACAAGGTTGCCGTGACATCTGACGCTACGGGCTATGGGAATTTCAGCATAAAGGCATTTACGAAAAACAGTAAGACGCCTCTTTCTACGGCACCTACAGGAATGACCGTGGAAGCTGACAGCGTAAATCCTTCGACGACCCTTAATGCCTCCTGGACGGCTCCTTCGTCTCTTAGCTCATCCGATCTCTACGAAATATACAGAAGCTCGGATACGGCATCAAGCGGCTTTGAAAAGCTGGGTGATTTGTCTGTTGGCGCATCATCCTATTCCGACAGCACTCTTTCGGGAGGGACTACGGCAACATACCTTGTACGAACCGTGGATGCCGATACCGGGAATGTAGCTGTATGCTATGCTTCCGGGACTACATCCGTAGGCGTTCCTGCCATAACGACCCTCCTAAACAAAACATCGGGAGTATACCTTGCCTGGAATGCGGTTTCAGGGGCGGATTACTATATCCTTCAGCGATATAAGAGCGCAGGATCCTGGGAGACATTGTCCTCTTCTCTTACAGGTTTGTTTTGTACGGATACAACGGCATCTTCGGGAAATGTATGTATATACAGGCTTGCTGCCGTAGCGGGAGATACCGAAAGCACCTGGAGTAGCACCGTATCCATAGTCCGGCTAAGCACACCCGCGCTTACGGTGAAAAATACGGCAAAAGCCCTGAAGCTTTCGTGGACACAGGCAAAGGGAGCTACGTCCTACAGGATTTACAGGAAAAAAGCCTCGGCATCCTCCTGGACGTTGCTTGCATCAAAGGGGTCATCCGTAAATCAATACAGCGATAAGAAGGCAAAGAACGGACAGAGATATATTTATTATGTGCAGGCTGTATATACGGATGCATCCACCGGTGCTATCACCTACGGCGCCCTTGAAACTACAGGCACGTCATATGTACGCCTTACCCGCCCTGTCATAAAGTCCGCAAAGCGCCTGACCGGCGGCACCAAAGCCCTTATAAAATGGAAAAAGAAATCCGGCGTCACCGGATACCAGATAAAGGTGAAGACAGGCAGCAAGACCTACACTTACACCGTAAAAGGTGCCTCCAAAACTCAAAAGACCGTAAAGAAATTAAAGAAAAACAAAACCGCCAAAATCTATGTCCGCTCATATAAAAAAGTGGGTGGGGTCAAATATTATTCTGCGTGGAGCGCGGTGAAGAAGGTGAAGTAAGAAGAGTGATTTGGAGAATAAGGGGATAGAAGATATGGGTGATAATAAGCATGAATTTAGCCGTGAGGGACTTATAAAAAGGCTTGACGCCTATCTCAACAAAACTTTGGGTGAAGCGGACGTTAATCATGTGTTTGATAAGACAAAAACAAACTGTATAGTTGATGGAAACGTTATTGAGATGCCATCAAAAAAAGGCGCTTTATGATGGGAAATGCATTGGTCGTCGATTTAATAAAGGATATGGAAGTGCAGCTTTCGGATATTTTTGATGAAGAATAAATCGGCGTTTCTTTAGAGATTTGGAATTACATAACATAAACAACCCCCGGGAAGAGAATCCGGGGGTTGTTTTGTGTAAGATGAAATTTACTCTGCGTAAATATCTCTCGGAGTGTAGGTCGTGTGGAGCTGGTGGTGAGCTCTTTCCGAACCCGGCTCTTTGTAGTAATCCTCGTAAATCTTTATGATAGAAGGATTCTCGTGAGACTTTCGGATGGGCTTTGCGGCATCCTCATCAAGCAGCGCCTTTCTGCGGGCGTCGAGTATGGACTGG
Organism: uncultured Lachnospiraceae bacterium; assembly: GCA_905236845.1. GTDB lineage: Bacteria > Bacillota > Clostridia > Lachnospirales > Lachnospiraceae > RUG14243. The sequence goes on from CAJOQM010000029.1 coordinate 10,313, forward strand.
TCGCCGTGGTGATAGGGCTGTCCGCCGCCGTCTATGCAGCCGCCGGGGCATGCCATGATCTCGATGGCGTGGTAGTTGTTGGGGTTGCCCGCCTTTATCTCTTCCATGATGGCTCTTGCGTTTGCAAGGCCGGAGGAGATAGCGATATTAAGGGTTACGCCGTTTATGGTGACCTGGGTTACCTTTACGCCGTAGTCTACGTCGCGTACGTCTTTGAATTCTACATCGCCTAAAGCTTCGCCGGTCATCTTTTCGTATGCCGTACGAAGAGCAGCTTCCATTACACCGCCGGACTTTCCGAAGATAACGGCAGCTCCGG
>CAJOQM010000030.1 GCA_905236845.1 uncultured Lachnospiraceae bacterium
GCATAATTGCAGCCTCGTCGTTCGAGGTGTTGTACGAATACACCCCTACTCCCGTCAGGATAACTCCGGTTTTTGTGTAAACCGATCGTTCCAGCCTCCGTGTGAGCACATCCACCTCGTCCACACTCATGGTATCAGGCAGCTCGATATGGACAGATGCATAATACATGTCCGGTCCATAGTTATGCATGAAAAGATCGTATGCGCCCCGAACTGCCTCCTCTTCGTTTATTATCGTCTTCACTTCCTTGGTGAGCTCGGGAGCTACCCTGCGGCCTATGATATCCTTTATGGTATCGGACATCATCTCGAGGCCGGCCTTTATGATAAAGACAGCAATCACAACGCCCACCCAGGCTTCCAGCGATATTCCCCAGATAAGGAAAATCACGGCAGAAGCCAGGACGGACGCCGACAATATGGCGTCAAAAAAGGCATCCGAACCCGATGCGATAAGGGCGCCGGAATTTACCTGCTGCCCTTTTTTCTTTACATAGATTCCCAGGATGAGCTTTACCACTATTGCCGCTGCGATTATGACAATGGCCACTGCGCTGTAATCCGGTGTCTCGGGGTTTATGATCTTTTTCACAGATTCCACGGCGGAGGTTATTCCTGCGTAAAGGACTATCGCCGCCACCACAAGAGAGCTTAAGTATTCCACCCTGCCGTGCCCCAGGGGATGCTCCCTGTCCGGCTTTTTCCCCGCAAGCTTCGCCCCGATAATTGTAATGACGGAAGATGCCGCATCGGACAGGTTGTTTACAGCATCAAGAGTTACGGCTATGGAGTTTGACAATATTCCCACAGCCGCCTTAAAAGCCGCAAGAAACACATTTGCAATGATTCCTATTACGCTGGTGCGTATGATTACTTTTTTTCTGTCCTGCATAAATTTATCCTCGTCTTGAACCGGTTATGAACGGGCGGGCAATCTCTCCGCTGAATTCGCCGGCACCGTAAACTGCGCCGTTTACGAATCCGATATCCATCATGGTCGCCGTTGCCTTATATATATCATCCGCATCAAGCGGTATGTCGCACCACGAAACCTCCTGCGCCGGCATTTGGGACAACTCCTCCCTTATTTTCTTATCCGCAAAGAAGTGATATGCCAACTGGCAGCATTTTGAATATTTTTCAATGGAATCACAGTTATTTAAGGTATCCTCCACCCGGGAAAATTCCCGCTCCTTAAGCTGCTTTGCCTCATCCGTAAGGTGATGCGAGAACATATTTCCAAAGCAGTATTTTTCGCGGCATTCTTTCCTGCCGTATCTTAAGACCCTTGATGAATTCTGTCTTTTTTCAATGACTTCCGCCACATTTCCCATCGGAAGACCGCTCCTTAAGTTTGCCAGTCTCCACAGATAGTCATATGCGGGAGAATCCCCGGAATACGGCTCCAAAGTCCTTATTTTATACAGCTTATCACCCAAAGCGCTGCGTTCAAAATATTCCAGTCTTAAGTTTCCGTCCTGCAGCATATCAAACAACATTCCGCCCATGTTCTGCTCTATCAGCTTTTCGTTCTGCAGAAAAATTATATCCATATATTTCATGATCATGCTCCTTTCCAATCATCCAATACGTTACCGTGCCAGATCATTGTCCCGGTCTGACCATTTTCAAGGTTTACATAACACGAGTCAAGCCTTAGGTCTATCTTTCGTGGCTTTGAGGAATTTTGTTGATTTCGGGACTTTTGGTTATCTGCCGCCGCCTGCAGATCTTCCTCATTTTCGAGCAACGTAAACTCACCCACCGGTATGCGCTTCTGACCGGTTATCTTTTCGAGGAACCTGCGCTCAAACACCGCCTTCGCTTCATGCGGCTTCTTGAATTCCTTTGTATACGGTCCCTCTTCTATCACCTCATGATCGGTCATTTTACCTGCCCTGTATGTCACCCTTATCTTATCCCCGGGATTTAAAGCATCATAAGTTTTCCAATAGCCCGTATAAAGCTTCTTTTTTTTGTCGCCGTAAAGCCTTACAACCACCGTGGGCATCGCGTCCATGTGGAATGCGGAGCAATCTATAAACTTTTCAAGCACGATTCCGTCTTCCGTTACCGGATCTGCGGAATTCGGGTCAGCCACACGTATATTCAAGACCTTCAGAAACAGTGCGGCAAGCGCACCTATGATCACCACAATTCCCATGCACAATGTGGGAGACATGGCGATTCCCGAAGTAATCCCGTAATATCCGTAGAGCATATCCGCAAGAGCATTCGGACCAATTTCAGCTATCACCGCAGCCATGGCGGCTATTATTATTGCAACAATCACCGCAATTATCAATATTTTTTTTGTAAACTGCCTTTTTCTGTAATTTTCCCATACCACGGTGGAAACAACCTCATCAGCCTTTTCCTTTAATATGGCTTCATCGGTTATCCTTTCTCCTATAACAAGCTCCGTGGGCGTGATGTCAAGCGCATTGCAAAGGCTCTCCCATATGCCCGCATCCGGCATCCCGCGCCCGGTTTCCCATTTGGAGATTGCCTTCTGTGTGACTCCTATCTGCATTGCCAGATCAAGCTGCGTCAGATCTTTTTCTTTTCTGCACGCTCTTATCAGCGCACCGGTTTTTTGTGAATCCATATGACCACCTCCCTGTTGATTTTTCACGATGCTAAAGAATTTTCGATGCCATGCCGGAAAATCGGTTTTTCCTTAAAGCTTCCGCCGTCATAAAGAGTGTATGGCGCATCTTATGAAAAATCAAACTACGCTTCGTGGTATCATGAGATTTCCCAGTGAAAACGAGCAAAACAATGCCTGAACCACAGGGTTTCAAATGCCCTTGCGGTATCATGAGATTTCTCAAATAAAAACGGATGATACCCGCGGAATACGGGCTTTATATCATCCGCTTTACATATTCGGGAAATGCCGATAAATCATTTTAATAAAGACGAAAAATATTTAATCAGCTTTTCCTCAAATGATCGTCTCCCTTAAATTTCAGATTTTTCTACGGAAAGCTTCACTTCTTCGCCGTTTATCTTCCAATCCTTGGTGTATGCGCCTTCGCCCGCATTTGAGATACCGTCTGCGATTTCATCTGCCAGCACCTCTCCTGCGATTTCATCTTTATTTGCGGCAAATACGGAGTTTACCCTGTCCGTGCCGTCGTAATATACCTTTATCCTGTCCATGACCTCAAAGCCGGCTTCCTTTCGCATGGTCTGGAGCTTGCTTACGATCTCGCGGACAAAGCCTTCCTCTATGAGTTCATCCGAAAGCACCGTATTAAGAACAACGGCATAATCACCGTCGGACTGAACCATATAGCCCTCGGTCTGCGCCACATCAATAAGAAGATCCTCTTCGGTAAGCTCCACATCATCCCCGGCCTCGGGGAGCTTCAGCACTCCGTCCGCCTTAAGCTTAACCATGGCTTTGTTGCCGTCTGCGATTTCCGAAAGTGCCTTCTTTATCGCACCGAGCTGCTTGCCATACTTAGGACCCACCGTACGAAGCTGGGGCTTAAATGTATAGCTTGTATAGGAAGAAACATCGTCCGTTATCTCCACCTCTTTTACATTAAGCTCTTCGGCTATGATGTCGGTATAATAATCATCCAACGCCACGGGGGATTTTATGTAAATCGACTGTACCGGCTGACGGTTCTTTATATTGGCTTCATTTCTGGTTGCACGCCCAAGCGTAACCAATTTAAGTGCAGCATCCATTTTCTCCTCTAATCCGGTGTCATCATACGCCTCATCTGCTGTCGGGAAGTCGCACAGATGCACACTTTCGGGAGCATTGGGGTCAAGACTGCATACAAGGTTCATATAGATCTCGTCTGCCATGAAAGGAATCATGGGAGCTGCAGCCTTTGATATCTCAACCAGCGCCGTGTACAAGGTAAGATATGCGTTTATCTTGTCCTGCTCCATGCCCTTCGCCCAGAATCTCTGGCGGCAGCGGCGCACATACCAGTTGCTCATGCCGTCCACGAATTCCTGAAGGCTACGTGCAGCCTCGGGAATACGATAATTGTTCAGGTGATCATCCACCAGGCGGATGGTGCGGTTTAGCTTCGCAAGAAGCCACTTATCCATGACAGAGATATCCTTCGCCTCGTATTTGGTCGCATCAAAGTCATCTATATTTGCATAAAGAACATAGAAGGCATAGGTATTCCACAGCGTTCCCATAAACTTCCTCTGGCCTTCCACTACGGCTCCGCCATGGAAGCGGTTCGGAAGCCACGGAGCTGAGTTGATATAGAAATACCACCTGATGGCATCGGCACCGTATTTTTCCAACGCATCGAAGGGGTCTACGGCATTGCCCTTAGACTTGCTCATCTTCTGTCCGTTTTCATCCTGAACATGCCCTAAGACTATACAATTTTCATACGGCGACTTGCCGAAAAGTATCGTGCCCTCCGCCATAAGCGAATAGAACCACCCTCTGGTCTGGTCCACAGCCTCAGAGATAAATGCCGCCGGGAACTGCTTTTCGAAGAGCTCCTTATTCTCGAAGGGATAATGATGCTGTGCGAAAGGCATGGCACCCGAGTCAAACCAGCAGTCGATAACCTCCGGAACGCGATGCATATCCTTGCCGCACTTGGGGCATTTGCAGGTGATTTCGTCTATATACGGGCGGTGAAGCTCAACTGTCAAAGCCTCGTCGCTTCCGGAAAGGCGCTTTAAATCCTCGCGGGAGCCTATAGACTCCTGGTGACCGCACTCGCATTCCCAGATATTAAGGGGAGTGCCCCAATAACGGTTGCGAGAAATGCCCCAATCCTGGACATTCTCCAGCCAGTCGCCAAATCTCCCCTTGCCGATTGAGGGCGGAATCCAGTTTACGGTGTCGTTATTTTTGAGGAGCTCGTCCTTTACCTGCGTCATTTTTATGAACCAGCTCGAACGCGCATAGTAAATAAGCGGTGTGTCGCAGCGCCAGCAATGGGGATATTCGTGCTCGAATTTCGGCGCCTCGAAGAGCTTGCCCTCGGCCTCGAGATCCTTTAGGATAACGGGGTCTGCGTCCTTTACGAAAGTTCCTGCATAAGGAGTGTCTGCTGTCATATTGCCCGCCTCATCGACGAATTGTATAAAGGGCATGTCATAAGCCATGCAGACTCTGTTATCGTCCTCACCGAAAGCAGGCGCCGTGTGGACGATACCGGTACCGTCGGACATAGTGACATAGCTGTCGCAGATTACGAAAAAGCCTTTTTTATTAGTCTTTGCAGCAGCCTTTCCGGCGCATTCAAAGAGGGGCTCGTATTCTTTGTGCTCCAGATCCTTGCCCTTGTATTCTTCGAGGATTTTGTAGGGCTTGGCGTCTTTATTTTCGTTCTTCGTTATGTCAACCTCGGCACCTGCCTTACCGTCAGCGTCATCGCCGGCCGTCAGCTTTCCAAGCACCGTATCCAGCAGCTCCTTCGCCATATAATATGTATAGCCGTCTGCCGCCTTTACCTTGCAATATGTCTCATCCGGATTCACGCAAAGACCCACATTAGAAGGCAGCGTCCAGGGTGTCGTCGTCCATGCCAGGAAATACGCATCCTCGCCCACAGCCTTAAAGCGCACGATGGCAGAGCGCTCCTTTACGGTCTTGTACCCCTGCGCCACCTCCTGCGCCGACAGGGGCGTGCCGCAGCGGGGGCAATAGGGCACTACCTTAAAGCCCTTATAGAGCAGCTTCTTTTTCCATATTTCCGAAAGAGCCCACCACACGGACTCTATATAATCATCCTCATAGGTAACATAGGGATGTTCCATATCCGCCCAGAATCCCACGGTATCGGAGAAATCCTCCCACATGCCCTTATATTTCCAGACAGACTCCTTGCACTGCTTGATAAAGGGCTCCATGCCGTAGGCTTCGATCTGCTCCTTGCCGTCGAGGTTCAGCTTCTTTTCAACCTCTATCTCAACCGGCAGACCGTGGGTGTCCCACCCCGCCTTCCGGGGCACATAATATCCCTTCATAGTGCGGTAGCGGGGAATCATATCCTTGATAACACGGGTAAGCACATGTCCGATATGGGGCTTTCCGTTCGCCGTGGGCGGTCCGTCATAGAACGTATATGTGGGACACCCTTCCCTTATCTCCATGCTCTTTTCAAAGATATGCTTTTCCTTCCATATCTTAAGTACGTCTTTTTCGCGTTCCACGAAATTCATATCCGTGGAGACCTTCTTATATCTGTCTGCCATGTCTGCTCCTAACTTGCTTTTCGGGGACTATCATTCCATTTTGTCCCTAGTCTGTTACTTCAAAAAAACTGCAACTGCCATAATACCACGAATTCAGCCCAAGCGCAAATAAAAAGATTTGACATCAGGTTGATAATAGTAAATGTATGTATACTGTCAGACAAACGATATCTCCACACAGATTAAAAAAGAGGTACCTTACGGTATCTCTTTTTCTCGCTGCGACAGGATTTAGTTTCCCAAAAACATTCCACCGGACTGTTGCGCTGACCGGCTGTGAGCGGTCGTCAATCGCTATGCCCGCTTACGGCAAAATGCATAAAATCAATAAATTCTCCGTCAAATTCCCTCAAGGCTTTTTTCATAACGGGATCAGCTATAATAACGTCAAATCCTTCTTCTCTTATAAGCTCTTCAAGGTCATCTTCTTCCTTAAGAAGTACCGGGGATTCACATTCATCCGGCACAAGCTCTTTACTCCTGGAAAACCATGTGGCGCTTGTCACATCGCAATCCCCGTCTGTTCCTTCTTCTATAAGCTTCTTTACTTCATTGGCAGCCACAAGCTGATGAATAACCAGGACTTTCCTTCCTTTGAAAAATCGCGATGCGATTTTGTCCTTCAGCACGGAATCTCCTGAATCTATATAAGGATATCTGCATTCATAGGGCGTCCCGAACCTTTCCTTTAGATACCGGGCTGCCGGAAGCCCCGAAGGCGCTGTTACAATGTTTTTTCGGGAAAGAGCAGAGAGTTTTATGTAAACCAAACCCGTCCCGAAGCCTCCGGGCTTTAGCCCGCCTCTTCCGGACTTCAGCCCGCTGCTGCCGTTTCCTGCCTCATAGCCTTCTTTAGGTACATCCAAAGGAGTGCTTCCGATTATAAGCTCTATATCATCCGGCAAAATCCCATATTCCGCCGCAAGATCTGCCGCTTTGTCCTTTTCCAGCGCAAACTTCTTAAACACAGCCATATATGCTTTTGCAGCGCCCGCATCGTAAAGCTCCATACCGTCTGTATCTACGGTAATCACCGCAAGATGCGATTTCTTATGAGCCAGGCGCTTTAATGCCATATAGTCCGTCCCTATCACAGCCGGCACGGGAGTCCCTATTATGGCCGCAAATTCGGCTTCACCATGGAGATTGTCTGCTGCGGATACAAGCTTATCCACCAGCTGCTCATCCCTGCCGAATACCGCATCCATATCGCGAAGCCCTGCGGAGAATATGGCGCTTCTTTGGGTAAACCACCGGGGCTCATCAAAGCCGCAGACATTTCCCGCACAACCGCCCGCATCACAGATAACAATGATGCCACCCAAATCATACAGCACAGCGCTCGCTCCGGACTGATCCGGAGCAAAAGGAGACATATATTTCCACAAGCCTTTCATGATACCGCCTCCTTCATTTGCACAAAAAGTTTTGTTATCCCCGCAAATCCAAAAGGCTGCACCTCCTCTGACCACAGAACATGGGAAGCGCCAGGATGATGATATGCCGCATCCTTTCCTATGGTGAGGTTAATATCGCTGCCAATCTGCCCTGCTTTATCCCCGTCGGAATATCCGTGCCATATCATGGAAGGATGAAGATTTGCATAGATACGGGTTTTGGGTGAAGCCTCCGCTATATGCCTGATAAAAGGCATTTCTTCGGCCGTCACCGTACCGTATATAACAGGCACATCGATGCCATATCGAAGAAGAGCCAGCGATAGCTCGAAAGCATCGGCGTTACCCATTTCACCCACGGCAACAGCAGCCCCGGGACAGACTTCCTTAAATTCCCGGATTGCATCCAGCGCCCGCTCCTTGAAGAACGCAAGCTTTGTCTTGTCAAACACCGCTCCTGTCGCCCCGGCAAGAGACATATACTGATTCTCCACCCTGTCCGCCTGGTACATACGGCGCATCTCGATATAAGGCATATTAAGACGTTTCTCCATATCCTGGGCAGCAAGGCGTGCCTGCGCATCCAAAACGAGGTTAAAATTCGCCCCGGACATAGTAAGGTATTCATCAAAATCAGCGCACCGGGATATCTCGTTTATCTTCTTTACTCCCGCTGATTTCAGGAGATCATAAATCTCGCTGTCATCATTAAGAGGCGAAAAATATCCCAGCAGATTCACCGTCGCAGGCTCTTTTTTTGCAGGCTGCAGCATAGAATATATGGACTCTCGCACATACACCATAGGCGGCTTTCTTCCCTCACGGGTAAGAGCATACATATAGCAAGGACGCACCGGGAGTCCGGCATCGTCCGACGCCTTCTTACACACCCTCTCCATATCGGTGCCGAGCAATGCGTCCACACAGGTAATGCATATCATCACGCATGAAGGCGGCTTTCCCAGAGATTCCAGGTGATCTCGCACCTCTTTTACCGCCTTGGGTATCTTCGTCAGATGCCTCCCCGTCACAAGATCCGTCTCATCCATAAGAAGATAGAAAAATCTGTCCTCATATTCGGGCATTTCTTCCATAAGGTTCGTATTCCTGCCGCAGCAGCCCGGCGCCACCAGGAGCATGACAGAGCCCGGCACCACAAGTCCCGCTCTCTTTACTCCAAATCCCGTAGCTCCCGGCGAATTAAAGGAAAGGGTCGCAGGAGAGCTGTACACCATATTGGCATGAGTCTCCAGCTCCCGGGGTATTTTCTCACAGGCCGCAAGCTCCCCTGCGGTTATATTGTATGATAACTTATCCGACATTATTATCTGCTTCCGCCTAAACGTATGCATAGACTGTAATTTCCAAAAGCTCCCTAAATCATTCCGCCGAAGCATCTCCGGATTCGGCTGCTTCCTTCAGCTCTTCATAATAGCTTTGAGTATACAAGGTAAGAGTGGTATCTGCCTCGGTAACGCTCTCAAGCTGGATACCGAGAATGTCTTCGTCTGTATTTACCAGGTTTGTGGTATACCAATATGTAACCGTGCCTACGGATTTGTTTATTATGGCAAGCACCAGATGCGCCTCGCCGTCTTCATCTTCATCCGTCCTGTAAAAGGATGTGGTACACATATAGCAGCCAAGCTCTCCATCTGTATCAAGGTACGCCACGGAAAGAACACCCTCATCTCCGTCAAACACCCATACGGATCCGTCAGCGCCGCAGACATAGTTGCCCGCAAGCATATAGTTTGATTCCTTCGTAAGAGCAACGGCGTCTCCCGATGCATCAGTTACGGATGTGGTATCGCCGCTTTCGGATTCCGTTGTTTCTTTTGATGAGCTGTCGGAATCCGTAGACCCGCAGGCATAAAGCGCCCCCGACATAGCCACAACCAGTCCAAACATCAATAAATATTTACTTATTTTTCTCATTTTACTTTTCCTTTCCATGATATATAAAATGTCATTCATACCTCTCATCAAACACGCGCTTGCTCTTCTTTTCGCTTCTGGGAAGGACTCCAAGCTCTACCACCTTTACAAGAGGCGTAAATCCAATCTTTTCTTTTACCTTTAATGCGATATCTTCCGAAAGCTGTGCAAAATCCACAGTGCCGTTGGTCTCCACATAGATACGCATGGTATCCTTGCCATCAAGGTGGGATATACGGATCTGGTATTCACTGGACACCTCGGGGAAGAGAGCAAGTATTTCCTCTATCTGCTTCGGGAATACATTTACGCCCTTTATCTTCATCATATCGTCGCTTCTGCCGGAAATGACGTCGATGCGGGGGAATTTGCTGCCGCACTTGCATTCTCCGGGGATAATGCGGCTTATATCATGAGTGCGATAGCGGATGAGCGGCGCACCCTCCTTGACGAGAGTCGTAAGGACGATTTCGCCCCACTCTCCATCCGGAAGCACCTCTCCGGTCTCGGGATTTATTATTTCAACATATACATAATCATCCCAGATATGCATGCCGCATTCATGCTCGCAGCTGATACCTATACCCGGCCCGTAGATCTCCGTAAGCCCGTAGATGTCATAAATCTCTATGCCAAGCTCATTTTTTATCCTCTGACGCATCTTTTCTCCCCAGCGCTCGGAGCCGATGACACCTTTTTTAAGATGAATATCTCCGGAAATACCCCGCTTCTGGATTTCCTCCGCAAGGAGAAGAGCATAGCTTGATGTCGCACAAAGCACGGTGGTCTCCATATCCTGCATCATCTGAAGCTGTTTGTTTGTATTTCCCGGTCCCATGGGTACTACCATTGCGCCAAGCCTCTCGGCGCCCGCCTGAAATCCGATGCCCGCAGTCCAAAGACCATATCCCGGAGTCACCTGAAGCCTGTCCTTATCCGTAATCCCTGCCATTTCATAGCAGCGCGCAAACTGAACAGCCCAGTCCTCCACGTCCTTTGCGGTATAAGGGATGATAACCGGCGTCCCCGTGGTTCCCGACGAAGAGTGGATGCGCACAACATCCTCTTCGGGCACCGCCATAAGTCCCAGGGGATATGCATCCCGCAAATCCTGTTTCTGAGAGAAGGGAAGTTTTTCAAAATCCTCGCCGGATTTCACCTCGCTTATGCCTGCCTCGGCCAGCTTCTTTCCATAGAAATTATTGGATTCCAGCAGCCTTTTAATCTGTGTATTTACCTGCTCAAGCTGTGTCTGACTTATTTTCATAAATATAATCCTTTCTTAAACATTATATTCCAATGCTTTTTTATTGATATCCCAAAGCTTTTCAGGAAGACGGCTCTTAACAGCCTCCAGTATGTCA
>CAJOQM010000031.1 GCA_905236845.1 uncultured Lachnospiraceae bacterium
ATGGTATGCCGGAGAAAAGATGTAAAAGCCACTGATGTCTTTGCCCTTTTAAGCCGAAGACCCGACAGATACATATTCTCTTCCATACTGGTAAGCATAGTGACTTCGCTCCCCGTGCTTCCGGGAATCATAGTTATGTTTGCGGCAATAGCCGACATATTTGTATCATTTGCCCTTTCCCAGGCATCCAATCCAAATGTCACAAACAGTGATATCACATATATTATGCAAAATGCCATGAATACAGGCGGAACGACCCTTATACTTGTAAGCGTTCTTCTTATTTTCGTAGGTATGATATTCAGCATAATTTTAAGCCTTGCGTATCAGTATTATATACAGATTCTTGTTGACAACGAGGAAATGGGGATAATAGAGGCTATGCGCACATCCCGCCACATGATGAAGGGCTACAAGGGAAGGCTTTTCCTCCTTCAGCTTTCATTTATCGGATGGATGATATTGGGGATATTCACCCTGGGAATCCTTTATCTTTGGCTTGTTCCTTATGTGGAAACCACTTTGACTTTGTTCTATTTTGATTTGAAAAAGGAACCTGTTCCTGACGAGAGAATTCCCGACGGACAAGGTGATTTCCAAAGCACAGTAAAGCCCGAGACATTTGAAAGCAGCGAAAGCGCCGGAAGCAATGCGGATTTTGGAAGCGAAAACGAATAAATTAAAGGCGGGGATTTGCCCCGCCTTTTTTATCCTTTAAACCATATTCTTCCACTCGTCTTTACATAAGGCATTTGCCGCAAACACGGAGCAGTTTCTGTCATAAGTAAGGTCTCCGCCTTCAATCCTGTGGGCGGCTCCTCCGGCCTCCTTTACAAGAAGCCCTGCCGCAGCATAATCCCAGGGGCAAAGCCGAAGCTCAAAGAACATTTCCGCTCTCCCGCAGGCAACAGCGCACATATCAAGAGCAGCCGAGCCGCTTCGCCTTGTATCAAGAGCCTTCTTTTCATAGCGGCTTAATATCTCATAAGACTTATCCCTGATATCATCATAATAAGACGCCGAGCCGAATATAATAAATCCGCCCGAAAGCTCCTTATCCGAGACATGTATGGGCTCTCCGTTAAGAAAAGCCCCCTCGCCCTTTATGGCCGTAAACATTTCCTCCGCATAGGGGTTGTATATAACCCCCAAAACAGGGTCGCCATCTTTTAAGAGCGCTATGGATATGCAGCTCATATGAAAGTCTCTTATGAAATTTGCAGTGCCGTCTATCGGGTCAACCACAAAGACCCAGCCTTTATCTACGGGCGCATGCTCAGCCTCTTCTTCCCCGACAAATACAGCATCGGGAAAAGTTACGGCAAGACGCTTTTTTATTTCTTCCTGTACCATTTTGTCATATTTCGTAACGAAATTATTCTGCCCTTCTTTGGATGAAATATCAAGAGAGCTCCTGTCGGCATTATAGAAAATCTGCCCGCAAAAGCGGGCATCTTCCTCTATTTTTTTAATCAATTCCTTTAAATCCATTTTTTAATCCCTTATACCTTTTAATTCTTTTTTGCGGGCATACATAAGACCGTCTGCCCTTTCAAATACAGCGTGAAACGAGGGGTCTATCCCCTTTTGATATTCCGAAAGTCCCACGGATACCACGACACCGCCGTTTGCATTGTTTTCCTCTACCTGTGCATTAAGTCCCTCAATAAGCTCAAAGCGGTTGTCATAGTCGTCTCCTTCCAATGTCGCCACGAATTCATCGCCGCCGATACGGAAAACGGGGCTGTGGGTAAAGACCTTGCAGACCATCATACAGCCGGCTCTGATATATTCATCTCCCGCCTTGTGTCCTAAGGTATCATTTATGGTCTTTAAATTATTTATATCGCAGACAACCACGGCAAAAGAATCCACCATACCCAGACCTATTCTGTTGTTATAAGACTCCTCTTTTTCCGCAAAGGCGTGCTTGCTCTTAACGCCGGTGAGCTGGTCTCTGTATGCTTTTTCCTCTGCTGCTCCCAGAGCGGTTCGGCTTTGCTCTTCCCTTTGGCTCATGGTGCTGTGATTTATAAATATAGCCCAGGCGCAAAGGGCAAAAAGCCCAAAGACAACCACCCCGTTGCGCAGGAATTCGCGGTTCATGGCGGATATTTGTGCGTCTATAAATTCATCCTCATCATCTATGGAAATCCCGCTTTTATCCTCGTAATACTCCTGTATTTCATCAAATCTTTCCTTTGCTGCATCCGTGCTTGCTTCATTCATCCATACCATAGATGTCATAAGCACTATCCCCAGCATAAAAAGCCAGACTATAATAGATCGCCCGAAGCGGTTCTTGCTGTCATGCTTTATTACACCCCTGAAGAAAAGAAATCCTATGACTCCCCATACAGTAAAGAGCATATATGATTCCTTCTCCATCATGGTTTCATCGGTAAGGAGGTTTATAAGCTGCATCATGACGCAAAGAAGGATGGTGATGATCATCCCAAGAACCCCCGTCACCTTTTCTAAGGGACTGTTATCTTCTTTTGCCGCCTTATATGCTGCGGCGGAAACGAAGCAATATATAAGAGCTGCGCTAATGGTAGTAACATCTACTATCCAGCCGATAGCTGTTCTTCCCGCAAGGGGGATAAGTACGGACACGCCCGTAATCAGCATAATGGCACGAACAGGAGTCCCCCTGCCATCAAGCTTTGCAAGGGGCGGAGGAATGACCTCATCCCTGCCCAGGGCATAAATAAACCGGCTCATGGCAAGCATTTGTCCTATAAGGCTGGTTATAATAAGGCAAAGAACAGCCGCCATCAAAATACCGGCTCCCACAGCTCCCATATATTTATTTGCGGAAAACAATGGCGTCACACGGAATATCCCGCTGTATTGCCCTATATTTGATATATAATCCGTCCAGTTGTCGCAGGCATCGGGATATGCCATAACGGACAAAAGGATAACGAATATGTAAAGCAATGCCGTAACAACAATAGAAGATACGATAATGCCAAAAGTCCTTTTCCGCTTAAATGCGAATTCTTCGGAAGAATGGGAGATATTTTCAAAGCCCACAAAAGCCCAAAGAGACATGCAGGTGACGGTCGCTACCTGCATAACAGGATTTTTCCCCGAAAGAATAAGAGGCTCATATGAATTTGCAAATCCGCCGCTTTTCCCAAAAGATACAAAGAAACAAACAGCTATTCCAAGTACAAAAACAGCCGCCATTATAATCTCAACAAACTGGGTAGCTTTTTTGAAACATGCGCATACAAGACCGGAAAGAGCCAAAGCTCCGGCGGAAAGAAGCACCTCCCCTAGATAGACCGTATATCCGAAAATCTCGTAAGAAGGACCCGTCATAAAGATGTCACCTATGAAATATCTGACAAAAAGGGGAAGGGCTGACATATTCGCCCATAGCACGGAAAGATAAGCAAGCAAAAGGAACCAGCCCGTAAGATACGCCCTGTCGTAGCCAAGGATTTCCTTTACATAAGTATATGCTCCTCCCGAATCGGGATGGCTCACCATAAGATAATGATAATTCCTGCCGATAATCAGCATGATAACAACGCCGATAAGTATCCCCAGAACGCTGCCCAAAGGTCCCGCTTTAAGGAGATAGGAATTGCCCGTTACCACAAAGGAGCCCCAGCCTATGGCGCTTCCTATGGAAAGCGCTATAGCTCCTAACGGCGTTATGTAAACCGAAAGCTTTTGTGCGCCTCCGGTATTTTCTGCAGTTTTTCCTTCATCCGGCATAAGCTATTCACTCTCCGAAAAACAGCTGCAACGCATTATAGAAATAGGGGAAGCTCTCATAGAATCTGTGATAGCGTCCGGACCATTTGCGATACATAAGGTTACCCGAATCAAAGCCGTCTTCTTCCGTATCCTTAAAAAGATCCGAATATTCAAGAAGAGCATCTATCTGCTTTGAGACCATGAAATTCGTATAATCCTCGGTGCCGACTCCGCAATAGATTTCAAAATCGTCCATGGAATAGCCTTTTTCGGTAATGGAATTAACCATCTTTTCCGTAGTGCCCTCCACATCGGCATCCAGGCGGAAGTCCGCAATCATGCTGTTAGGAATATAATATCTGAAATATCCCGGATAATACCAGAGCATCTGCCAGGTGGCGCAGCCTCCCATGGAAAATCCGCCAAAGCATCTGTGGTCTCTGGATGCGATAAAGCCCGCCTCGTCCGCAGTCTCGGCGTATGTGCTGTACTGCGTCTCTACAAGCGGCATCAGATAATTTGCAATAGAATCAATAAGCTCCCAAATTACCTGGTTTGCAAGATCCACATCCCCGGACTCTTCAAGACCGGGAGCAACGACAATAACGGGAGGAATCTTCCCCTCCTCTATCATGTTGTCCAAAATAACCTTGATGCCGCCTTCCATTACGGCATTGCCAAGGAAGGTGTTCTGATCTCCCCCCATACCGTGCATAAGGTAAATAATGTCATATTGCTCGTTCTCATCATAGCCGTAGGGCAGATAGACATTCGCCGTGCAATACAGGGCGTCGCCGCTTGCCGTTGTAAGCTCTCTTTGGTAATCAATCTGTTCTATGGTTCCCTGATGCTCTGCATAGTTCACCTTTTCATCATTAAGATAATCATCCGGCAGTTTTTCCATGCCCACTGCGCTTGCAGACGTAGCCTCGGAATCCGTGCCTGTGTATTTATCGGAATCCCCGTAGTTTTCCGAGAAAGCCTCACTTATCTGTTGTATAAAGGATTTTTCCGTTGAAGAATCGATATCAGATGAAGAAGCCAGCGTCACCCCGGAGGTGTCGCTTTCGGAGTCTGAAGTGCTCCCGGAGCTTTCGAAACTTTGTGTTTCTGAACTTTCTTCCGAAGAGGGCGTCTTCGCACTTTCAGAAGAAGATGCGCTCCCGCACCCCGCCGCAAGAGATACCGACATAGCTACAACCATCATCATTGAAATAAATCTTTTTTTCATATCACTCTCATCTCCCCGATTAAAACTCTTTTTCTATAACATCTAACCACATACAGTCAAAACATGTCATTCTCACACCGATACAAAAGAAAATCTCTTTGTACGGACGCCTCTTCCTTTTGCAGCGCCATTATCAGAGCATCTTTATCTATCCTCACAGTTCGCCATTTTTCAAGATACCGGAAATTAAGATTATAATCCGGGCTGAATATCTTTGAATGGGTCTGCTTCATATTCTCTTCAAAGGATTTATCCGGGCTATATCTGTCATTTCCCACAAACATGCTGCGCCCGTTATCCATGACAGGCGCCCTCCGAAATCCGTCTTTTCCGAATATAACCCACAGATTATTAAAATGCAGATCTTCATTCCGGATAAATTCGCTTATGTACATATTATCAGCCAGATATTCATGTAAATCAAGCCCTGTCTGCTCCTTCGCAAAATCAAGAACCTTCTCTATAGCATCATCATAATCCATGCGCTGAAGAAAAGCCGCTATATCCCCGCCGCAGGTTCCCGCCCACAAGCGGTAAAAAGATACCAGACTTTCACCCTCATTAAGGCAATCCCTGCTGCAGCATCCGGGTTTGCCATTTATGATTGCTTCCCGGTATTCCACAAAATCATCTTTAGCCATGGTGCTGCACTTAAGAACCACAGATGCCAGATACTCGGCTCTGCCTTCGCCTCCTTTATTATCCTGCTTGTACCAATATCCGTCTTTATAATATTTTATCTGGCTGCCATCGCTGGTGGAAGAATCCGTAAAAAGATATTTATCATCCAATTTAATCTCTAGCATCTTTTCACATCTTTCCATGTAAGGTCTTCACCGTCATACTTAAACCAGATCTTGTCCTGTACCATGCGGCCGTGAGTATATCTGCATATCTTATATATATCATATTCGGAAAGCCCCATCATTGAAAGCAATTTTGATATATCAGGTCTCCCCTCATCAAAGCATCTGCTTTTTAAGATTTCCCCCAGCTCGTAACGGGTCATCCTGTCTTTATAAAAAATCTGCTTCACGGGATGTATAACATATCTGGTAATATCCGCATGATCTCTTTCCACCCGGGCAAATGCGGTTTTTTCATCCTCCCAATATGTTTCAAAACAGAATTTTTCCGGAGATTCGTATTCAGTCATAACAAAAAACCCTCCACCATGTATCTTACACGAATAGAGAGCTTTTGACAAGCAGTCCCGGCAAAATATCATTCACCTTATCCACTTATCCGCTATTCCGCAGAATTTGTCTCCCGCATCTGCATCCCTTTCAAATACTCCCAGTATCAGCGACTCCTCTAGGCATTCATCGTAAAGACCGTCTATGACCCTGTATATATCATCGTACTTGGGGCGCTGTCTGCTTTTTCATTTACAACATCCGGGAATTCTCTTCTGAAATCAACTAATAACGAAGCGTCCATCCTATCCAATGTACCCTTCGCTCCATGCAAATCATTAAGATATTCCGCCACATCAAAATGCAGCACATTATATTTATTAAGGTACTTTTCAAAATCCGGATCCTTTGCTATCTCAAAGGGTGAAAATAGCTCACGGGAATCGCAGCCAATACTGTAATATGCGTCAATCATCCCCGCCGCCATTGACTTTCCGAAGCGGCGCGCGGCTTACGGCAAAGTATCTGTTATGTCCGTTCAGATTCTTATTAAGTATTTTTTAAGCCCTGTCTTATCCACATATATATTCGAATTCACATCAGAGATAAAACTCTCATTCGACGGATTTACATACATTCCCATAAAAAATACCTCCTGCCGGTATATTTTAGACAAGGGACAGTATTTTTGCAATAACGGAGAATGACGGGTATACAAAACCCGCCGGAGCTGATGCCCCGGCGGGTTCTTAAAGCTTACTGCTTTTGGCGTTATCTTTCCGCCTCTTTATGCGGACCGATAACTAAGCTAATTTCTTAAATTCCTCAATAAGCAGTGGAACGATCTTGTACAGATCGCCTACAAGACCATAATCTGCCACCTCAAATATGGGTGCGATTTCGTTCTTGTTTATCGCTACTATGATATCGGAATTCTGCATACCTGCAAGGTGCTGGATAGCGCCTGAAATGCCGCATGCAAAGTAGATTTTGGGCTTAACCGTAGTACCGGTCTGACCTACCTGGTGAGAGTGGTCTATCCAGCCTGAATCTACGGCTGCACGGGATGCGCCTACTACGCCGCCTACGGTATCGGCAAACTCCTGCATGAGCTTGAAGCCTTCGGGACCGCCAAGGCCTGCGCCGCCTGATACGATAATCTCTGCATCCGTAAGGCTTACCATATCCTTTGCAGTCTTAACGATATCTATGATCTTTGTCCTGATATCGTCTGCGGTCAGAGTGGTATTGATATTTATTACCTCACCTGTCCTTGAATCATCCTTAACAGCCTTGTCCATAACGCCGGGGCGTACCGTCGCCATCTGGGGACGGGTTGCGGGGCAGATAATGGTCGCCATAAGGTTGCCGCCGAATGCGGGACGGGTCATCTTGAGGTTTTCCCTGTTCTTTGCAACTCTCTCTTCGGGAACCTTTGCCTGAGTCACACCTGCGAGGAACTGCATATACTTATCTGTATCATAGTCAAGATGTGTGCAGTCTGCGGTAAGACCCGTAGTCGTCCTCTTTGCTACACGGGGACCTAAGTCACGGCCGATGTGAGTTGCGCCAAGAAGGATAATCTCGGGCTTAAACTCATCTATAGCCTCGCAAACCACCTTTGTATATGCATCTGTAGTATAGTTCTTAAGAAGAGCGTTATCAGCTACATATACCTTCTGTGCGCCGTAGGAGATAAGCTCCTTTGCAAGACCGTCTACGTTTTCTCCAAGAAGCAGTGCGCAAAGATCTGTTCCTATATCGTCTGCCAGTTTCTTTCCTTCGCCTAAGAGCTCTATAGCAACGGGGTTAAGCACGCCGTCACGCTGCTCTGCGAATACCCATACGCCTTTCCAGGCGCTTCTTTCGTTTTCAGCTACTCTAGCCATATTATTAACCCTCCGTTATTAGATATAATGCTTTTCCTGAAGCTCTTTCATAAGCTCTGTTACCATTTCCTGATCCGTACCTTCCAGCTTTCTGCCGGCACCCTTGGGTGCGGGAGCAAAGGAAGTGAACACGTTTGTGGGAGAGGGCTTAAGGCCTGTCTCGTCTTCTGCGATATCCACATCGTCAAAGCCCCAGGTAACAATGCGCTCGGGCTGCTCATAAGCATCATAAATACGGCCTACGTTCATATAACGGGGAGTATTCAGCTCCTTTACGCAGGTAATCATGCAGGGCATGTTGATTTCGATGGTCTCATATCCATCTTCAAGCTGCCTGTCCACGGTAATCTTCTTGCCGTCGATATCAATCTTCTGGGCATAAGTTACCTGAGGCACGCCGAGCTTTTCAGCTATCTGGGGACCTACCTGTGCGGTATCGCCGTCGATAGCCTGACGTCCGCCAAGGATAAGATCAAATCCGCCGCGCTCTTTGTTGAACTTTGCCATACCTGCGGCAATAGCGTTTGATGTGGCCCATGTATCGGAGCCTCCGAACTTCCTGTCGGAAAGAAGGATGGCATCATCAGCGCCCATTGCCAAACACTCTATAAGCATATCCTTTGCCTGGTCGGGACCCATGGAAATAACCGTTACCTTTACGTTTTCGGGATCCTTATCCTTTATCTGAAGAGCCGCCTCCAATGCATTTGCATCATCGGGGTTAAGAATTGACTCCACACCCTCACGGTTAATTCTTCCGGTCTCGGGATCGGTGGTGACATTCTTTGTATTCGGTACCTGTTTTGCACATACTAATATATTCATTGTCTATCACCCTCCTATTAATCTGCCATCAAGCCGCGGGAAATAACGAGCTTCTGGATTTCGGAAGTTCCCTCGTAGATGGGGAGTATCCTTGCGTCTCTGTAAATACGCTCGATTGCGTATTCCTTCATGTAGCCGTATCCGCCGTGGATCTGAAGAGACTTGTATGCTACTTCGTTTGCCACCTCTGATGCATAGTACTTTGCAATAGCAGCTTCCGTGGTAACAGGCTGATGATTGTCAAGCTTGTCTGCAGCAGAGTATACCAGCTGGCGTGCAGCCTCAACCTTTGCACCCATATCTGCAATGGCAAACTGGGTATTCTGGAAGTTTGCAATGGGGCGGCCAAACTGTATGCGCTCCTTTGAATATGAAATAGCGCAATCTAAAGCGCCCTTTGCTGCGCCAAGAGACTGTGCGGCAACGGTTACGCGGCCGGCATCAAGGATGCTCATGGCTATGTTAAAGCCCTTGCCTACCTTGCCCAGGATGTTCTCCTTGGGAACCCGAACGTTTTCAAGGATGATATCCGATGTAACGGAAGCGTGGATACCCATCTTGGACTCGGGCTTACCTGTGGAGAATCCCTCCCACTTGCTCTCTACGATGAAAGCTGTGATGCCCCGGGTGCCTGCCTTCATATCCGTCTTTGCGAATATTACGGCATAGTCGCACTTGGGTGCCATGGTGATGAAAGTCTTACGACCGTTCAATATATAGTAATCGCCGTCTTCTACAGCCGTGGTAGATACGGAACCCGCATCACATCCTGCGCCGGGCTCTGTCAGACCGAAAGATGCGATAGTCTTTCCCTGTGCCAGGGGTGTTAAGTATTTTTGCTTCTGTTCTTCATTTCCATAATAAAGATAAGGAGCTCCCGAAAGAGAATTACTCATAAGGAATGAACCTGCGGATACATCCTTTGATGCAAACTCTTCCATGGCGATAACGAGAGACTTGTAGTCTCCGCCCATTCCGCCGTACTCCTTGGGGATGGTGATTCCGGTAAAGCCGTAGCGGGCTACCGCATCCCAGAGCTCCTTCGGATATTCACCGGTCTCATCGGCATCGATTGCTACCGGCTCGATCTCATTCTCGGCAAATTCTTTTGCCAGCTTTCTGATCATTTCATGTTTCTTCTCAAACAGCATTTGCTCTCCTCCTGTTAATCTTTATGCGTGAAAAGGCCCTTTGCCATTTCCCATACATCATCATCGAGATCGTCGTCGATCTCTACATGACGAATCTCGCGGACATTCTTTCTGATCTCGGGCTGCACCACATCCTTTAAGGTGTCGTTTATGGCGTAGCACCCGGAACATTGTCCCCGGAATCGCACCGAACAGGCTCTGTCTTCCGGAAACACATCCACAAGCTCGATAAATCCGTTATGCTCCATTAGCTTTGGATTTATAATCTCGTCTATGACTTTTTCAATTTTTTCTGTCAGTTCCTGTGTTTCCATGGATAATTGCCTGTTTGTTAAAAATTTATTTATCTAAAGCCGAAAAAACGGCTCTTCTTAATTCTCATAAAGAAGAGCCATGTTTAATTCGCCTAAAACGCCCTTATAAGCGCCTCAATTAAAACTGTACGTCCGTCTTCAGATCGTCGGCTACGGTAAAGTCTGCCTCGGTGTTTGCCTTGATATTCTCAAGATCGTAACCCTCGCGGATTTCCTTAAGAACCATCTTGCGGTCTACGAACTGGAACCAGCATCTTTCCGTAACAACGTCTGTTATAAGGCCGTTGCAGGTAAGGGGCAGTGTGCACTTGTGAAGAAGCTTGGGATCGCCGTTCTTTGTGCAGTGTGTCGTCTGAACGATAACACGACGTGCCTGGCAAAGATCCATAGCTCCGCCCATGCCGGCGAAATTGCCCTTGATATACCAGTTTGCAAGGTCAGCTGTCTCGGAAACCTCGAAAGCACCGAGAACGGTACCTGCAAGATGTCCGCCTCTGATAAGAGAATAGCTGGTAACGTGTGAGAACACCATAGCGCCCGGTACGGGAAGGAAAGGTGTACCGCCTGCGTTGGAGAAGGACTCCAGCTGTGTACGGGCGGGAATATCAGGATCTGAACGTGAAATCTGTGTGCCCATACCTACGCAGCCGTTCTCTGTATGGATAAGAACGCCGTCAGCTACATAATTTGAAACAAGAAGAGGTGCGCCGATACCAAGGTTGATAACATCGCCCGGCTCGAAGAATTTCGCAATTCTCCTTGCCATAGCCTCTTTATCTTCACGGGTTTTACCCGTTCCCTGTTTAATTTCTGCCATGACTTATTTTCCTCCTCTTAGATGTACTGCTTCTGGGTATCCAGAACCATGTTTACGAATACACCCGGAGTCTTGATGATATCGGGTGAAAGCTCCTCGATGTCGCAGATATGATCTGCCTCAACTATGGTGCAGTCAGCAGCCATAGCCATAACGGAGTTGTAGTTCTCCATAGTACCTCTGTAGGTGAGGTTACCCATATAGTCAGCGCGACGAGCACGTACAAGAGCTACATCAGCATGAAGAGGCTTCTCAATGAACCACTCCTTGCCGTCAACGGTAACCTTCTCGCGCTGTGTGGTATCGTTCTCAAAGTCGTTGTTGGTATTCATACCTGCACGAAGGAGAACGCCACCGCAGCCTGCGCCGCCGCAACGAATCTTCTCTACCAATGTACCCTGGGGAGTAATGTGAAGCTTGAAGTGGTTTCCCTCCTCATACATCTTACCAAACTCAGGGTTAAGACCTACATGTGAATGCCAGCACTCACTTACAAGGTCTGCATGATACAGACGTCCCTGGCAAAGATCGGGATCGCCTGCGTCGTTGGAGATAAGCTTAATATTCTTAACTCCGCTTTCTACTACAAGGTCAATAAGCTTTCTGGGAACACCGGTGGTAGCGAAACCGCCGACCATAAGTGTCATTCCGTCAAAGAATTTTGCCTTGATTTCCTCTTCCGAGGCAAGCTTGTTGAACATCATAAGACAATTTCTTCCTTTCTTTGAAAAATAATCATGCTAATACGCATTTTCATAAGTAACCCCCTCGTGCCGTTAAAGGTATGAGGGGGTCAATTTACATAAGTAATATCCTAAGCGAATCAACCCTTGCAAAGGAGTCCGCCGTCGGGATACAGAACCTGACCTGTATGATAGCATGAAGCATCAGAGCAAAGATAAACAGCTGCGCCGATGATATCTTCGGGCTTAGCCATACGTCCAAGAGGATGATCAGCAGGAATTGACTTCTCCTGTGCTTCCTTGGGAACGATGCTCTCCATCATGGGAGTAAGAGTAACTGTAGGTCCAATGCCGTTTACGGTTACTTCGGGAGCAAGCTCTGTAGCGCCCTGCTTAAGCATAGCGGTAAGAGCACCCTTTGTCATGCAGTAGCCTGCGTTTCCGCCGCCGGGGAAGGTAGCAATCTGATCGCGAACAGATGTAACGATGCAGATCTTACCATACTTAGCTTCCTTCTTCATGTAGGTACCGAAGATACGCATGCAGTTGAATACTGAAGTAACGTTGGTCTCGAACATAGCATCCCAATCAGCCATGTCAAACTCAACGATGTCGTGCTTCCTGTTGAAGCCCTGTGAGCATACAAGAATTTCAACGCTGCCGAATTCCTTAACGGCGAAATCCTTAACAGCCTCGATTTCCTCTACCTTGCCTGCATCAGCAGCCTTGTAGGTAATCTTGCCGCCTTTAGCGTCCTTCTCGATAGCCTTTACGCCTTCCTTGAGCTTTTCTTCGCCGCGGCTTGAAATAACCACGTTTGCGCCGAAAGCTGCAAGTCCGCGAGCGATAGCGTTGCCAAGTCCGCCTGCACCGCCAAATACTACAGCAGTCTTGCCGCTCATGTCAAAGATTGTGCTTAAATCTGAGGGTAAATACTTTGTTGCCATTTTGCAATACCTCCTGAAAATAAATAGAATAGTTTTATATGTGCTTCCCGACAAAGTGACACATCGGGAATGTACACTGTAAATCCGCCGTCTTTTGAATATTCCGACGACAATGAATACTATACAAAAAATCACACCGATTTGTCAAGGGTTAGGGGAAATTCATAAAAGTTTTACAAATAAAAATGGAAACCCCTTTTACAGGATTTCCACGATATGAAGCTCCCTGTGGTCGCGCATATCCAAAAATTCATCCCCTATCTGGACAAGCGGCTTTGAGTAGGCGTTAGGATTAGCCTCAACGATATTGGCCGTCCTGCCGTCGGAGAGACGGACAGGATGCTGGATATATGTATAAACCACATTCTGCAGGAATGTCATTACATAATGAATATCATATTTCTGGAGACCTTCTTCTTCGAAAATCTCTATGGCTGTAAACGGGCATAGAGCCGCACGATAAACCCTGGGAGATGTAATCGCATCATAGACGTCGGCTATGGCTACAAGACGGGCATACGGGTCTATCTGCGTACCTTTTATACCCAAAGGATATCCGGTGCCGTCGTAGCGCTCATGATGCATAAGTGCAGCGTTTTTGATATGTGAATCTATATCCTGTCCTTCGAGTATGTTGAAGCCTTCTATGGTATGACGCTGTACAGCCTGCCTCTCGGCATCCGTAAGCTTCCCGGTTTTTCTCAAAATATTATAGGGTACCTTCATTTTGCCTATATCATGAAGAAGCCCGCATAACGTCGCAAGATTGGTTTCCGCATCCCCCATCTTGAGCCACTTGCAAAATACATTGGTAATAAGCGCCACGTTTATGGAATGGGCGTAGCTCTCATCATCATAATCCCGCATGGAATGGAGCATATCATAAAAGCTGGTGCCCGCCTTTGCCTTTACCATAAGACCCGCAACCATTTCCAGCATATTATCCGTATCTATGGGAGCATTTTCCGAAACAATGGCATTGCATTTTGACTTAAACTGGTTTGATGCAGCATCAAATTCCTTCTTGTATTCCTTAAAGGCAGGCGTAGAGCGAACCAGCGTAAAATAGCTTTCCACATGGGTTTCTTTGTTTTTCTTTAACGCCTTGATATCGGCGTCCGTAAAGCCCTCACCCTCAATCTCCACCATTATGACGGAATGAAATTCAAGCCTGGTTATTATATTGTCGGTAAGAACCGTCTGTGATGGCACGATCATCTTGCCTTCGTCATTAAAAACGTCGGCATTTACCTTCATACCCGGTCTTAAATCCTTTGTTAATACTTTTCCCATTTCAATTTCCTATGCGTTGTTTTTATTTTTCATTTCGCCGTACCGGATAATAATCTCAGCACTGCCTTCGATTCCTATGGAACTGTCTATGCAAATATCATAATTGTATGCAGCTCCCCATTTTTCTTCAGTATAATAGTTATAATAACTTGACCTGTTCTTATCTATCCTCTTCATAAGAGCAGCAGCCTTATCTGCGGTGACTCCGTCTCTTTTAACGATAGTGGCAATACGGCTTTCGTCATCCGACAGAATAAAAGCACTTACAAGATCGTTCCTTTCCCTTAAAGCATAATCGGCACACCGTCCCACAAAAACGCAGGACTCATTTTCTGATGCAAGGCGCTGGATGGTCTTTATCTGGGCAAGAAATGCCTGTACGGACAGGGGCATGGTGCTGCTTACATCGAATATATTTGTAGTTCCGATACTCATGGAATACAGAAGGGAACTAACAGGCTGCTCATCAAGGCTCTCAAGTATCTGAGCAGAATAATCGGAATCCTTGGCAGCTTCTGCCAGAATCTCCTTATCATAGAACGGGATATCAAGAGTCTTTGCAATGTGCTCTCCTACGGCTTTTCCTCCGGAGCCATACTGTCTTCCGATAGTATAAATCATTGTGCCGCCTCCTCTTTGGCTTTTGCCTCTTTTATAAGCTCTTTTAAATCATAACACCTGTCTTTAAGCTGGGCGGATGATGCATTGTTTGTCATTACCTGGGAGCAGACTTTCATAGCAAGGTCTGTTTTTTGAGTCTCATAAGCAAGAGCAGCTATGATATATTCCAAAGTAGGGATGTCAAGCCCGCAAAAGGGCGGCGTTTCCTTTGCTTCTGCCTGAATAAGCGTATCCCTTGCCTTTTCGGCAAATTTATTGCTTTCGGAATACGAATCATCTATCATGCTCTGCAATTCCTTATCAGGCTCGCTCCCGGATTCCTCCGCATATTTTTCTATCATCAGAGCTTTTCCCTTATACAGCCAGGAAAGAAGCAGACAAAGGTATCCCGCCTCCGAATCTCTTCCCCGTTTTGCCATGGTGCATACAAGGGCAAGCTTGTGTATATCAATAGCCTCATCGTAGGAAAGCATATCTTCGTCGCCGCTTCCCCGCTTTACATAATGACTGCAGACCTGTTCCTTAATGAATTTCCTGTGAACCCCCGTGAGCTTGTCAAAGCTTCTTGTCATTGCGGAATAACCGCATTTAGGACATCTGTATACTCCGTATTTAAGAGAATCCAAAGGAGAATTCAAAGGACGAAGATCAATATCCGTGCCTATGCGCCGCACCTTGCCCGTCTTTACCGTAAGCCCTGCAAACTGACTGTCGCAAATAGGACAGATAATTTTCTTTTTCAGGATATAAGGAATCTCTTCTTCCAGCTCCTCATCTTGTTTTTGTGCAAATTCATCAAGTGTCATGATTTTCAACTCCCAGGTTTATATGAACTCTTAAGCGATACAACTCTGTTAAATATGGGCTCACCCGGCTTCGAATCCTTGGGATCCGCTGCGAAAAATCCGTTGCGGACGAACTGGAAAGCCTCATAGGGCTTTGCCTGCAAAAGCCTCTTTTCCACACGGCATTTATCCATGACCGTAAGGGAATTCGGGTTTAATTTATATGAGCCGTCTTCGTTCTTTATATCTTCTTCATCATCCACTACAAGATTTTCATAAAGGCGGGCAGTAACCTCTGCGCTGTCCGCAGCATTTACCCAGTGGATCGTGCCTTTCACCTTGCGCCCGGTAAAATTAAGATCGGAGCGGGTTTCGGGATCGTAAGTGCAATGAACCACCGTCACATTACCCTCCGAATCCTTTTCATAATCCACGCATTTAACAAAATACGCATTCATAAGACGCACTTCATTTCCCGGGAAGAGCCTGAAATACTTCTTCGGGGGCTCTTCCATAAAGTCCGCCCGCTCTATATACAGTTCTCGGGAGAATGTAACCTCGCGGTTCCCCAAAGTCTCGTTCTCTACGTTGTTGGTGACAGTAAAAGTCTCGGTCTGCCCCTCGGGATAATTATCAATCACAAGCTTTATGGGGTCAAGCACCGCATAAAGCCTTTCGCAATCCATCTTCATATCTTCCCGGATGCAATATTCAAGAAGAGCATAGTCGCTTGCGGAATTTGCCTTGGATATGCCCGAAAGCTCCACGAATTTCTTAATGGAGCCGGGAGTAAATCCGCGGCGGCGAAGAGCGGCTATGGTTACAAGCCTGGGGTCGTCCCAGCCGTCTACTATGCCGTCGTCTACAAGCTTTTTTATGTATCTTTTGCCGGTAATCACATTCTTAAGATAAAGCTTTGCAAACTCTATCTGGCGGGGAGGATTGTCCCAGCCCGTGTTTTCCACAACCCAGTCGTAAAGAGGCCTGTGATCTTCAAATTCCAAAGTGCAAAGGCTGTGGGTAATTCCCTCAATGGCGTCTTCTAAAGGATGGGCAAAATCATACATGGGATATATGACCCATTTATCCCCGGTATTATGATGAGTCTGCTTGCTTATCCTGTAAATTACGGGATCTCGCATATTCATGTTGGGGGAAGCCATATCTATCTTTGCCCGCAGGCACTTTTGCCCGTCTTCAAACTTCCCGTCCTTCATATCCTCAAAGAGCTTAAGGTTTTCTTCGATGCTCCTGGTTCTAAAAGGGCTTTCCTTACCCGGAGATTCCAGGGTGCCCCGGTATTCGCGTATTTCTTCTGCGCTCAAGTCATCTACAAAGGCCTTGCCGTCTTTGATAAGCTTTACGGCGCATTCATACATGGTCTCAAAATAATCGGATGCAAAACGCACATCACCTTCCCATTGGGCGCCCAGCCATTCAATATCTTCCTTAATGGATTTTACAAAATCCGCATCTTCCTTTACGGGATTTGTATCGTCAAAACGCAGGTTAAACCTCCCGCCGTATTCACACGCAATGCCGTAATTAAGAAGGATAGACTTTGCGTGCCCTATATGCAGATATCCGTTGGGTTCCGGCGGAAACCTGGTAACGACGGTCTTTGTCTTTCCTTCCTTTATATCATCATCTATGGCCCGCTCAATAAAATTGCGGGATACTGTTTCGTTTGCTTCCATGGTCGCTCCTGTTATTTCTTAATGTGCTGGTGGGTAAAAAGATGATCCTGGCAATATTCATAATTGCCGTCGCATTTCGAGCAGAAACGGAATGTCATATCATCTCCGTCAAGCTCCGTCCGCCCGCAGATAGCACATTTATGTTTTGTAACACCGCCTGAAGAGTTTCTGTATCCACTGTTTGCGGCGTATCCTTCGTTTCGTTTTCTGTATTCGGCTCTTCTTTTTGCCTGCTTAAAAGCCCCTGCGGGAGATGAGTATGCATTTTTTACAAGATACAGCATCAATCCGCAATTAACAAGACTTGCCGCTACCATTACGAATACGCCAAGGTTTCCGCTCTGGTACGCAGTAATGCAGGCATAAATATTGTATGCGATATGAATGGCCGCAGCCCATTTCATCTTTACGGGAATAATGAAATACAGCATTACCGTCATATTGGGAAAAGTAGCCGCCACCAGAAGAAAGAATGACAGGCTTATGTAATATGTGGAAAAGGCTGCCGTAGTTACAGAAAGTGTGGGATTTATGGCATATGCGATAAATCCTCCTATGACAGTCAGCACAATTCCCATCAGAACGAAAAGATTGAGCCTGAAAGCACCCCAGCTGCGCTCTAAAATATTTCCGAACTGATAGAAAATAAAAAGCATAAGAAGCGTGAATATATCAATACTTGAAGGAGGCATCACAATCCAGGTAATAAGCCTCCATACCTGCCCCTTCAAAATATAAGCAGGCGAAAAACACAGTAAATACAAGGCTGTAGGAGCTATCATCTGAAGAATATAGCCTACCACATAACAGCCTATAAGAATCAACGTAAGATTATTTATGGCATACTTGCCATACTTTCTTTCAAGTTTACTAAGCATAAAAAATCTCCCAACGTACAATCTTCAAAATTATAGATTGCACGGGGAGAAATGTCAACTGTTTCCTAAATGGCGCCCGGACTCGTGATTTCGTCAGTTTCGTCAAATCCTCTCCCTGGCTGTCGAAAGCATAAGCTTAACCCTGTTAAGCTGGTTTACCTCGCTGGCGCCGGGATCGTAGTCAATGGCGACGATATTGGCGCCGGGATAAAATTTGCGTATCTTCTTTATAACGCCCTTGCCCACCACATGATTCGGAAGGCATCCGAAGGGCTGGGTGCAGACGATATTATTTACGCCGTCTTTTATAAGCTCTATCATCTCTCCCGTAAGGAACCATCCTTCGCCTGTCTGGTTACCCAGAGAAACTATGGGGCTTGCGTATTCACCAAGCTTATCAATGCTCGTGGGGGGATCAAAGTGCTTTGATCTTTCAAATGCCTTTACAGATGCCGAGCGCATAAAGTCTATGGCTTTTATTCCCATATTCGAGAAGAACCGGGATTTCTTTGACATACCCAGGTATTTTGCCTTGAAATTCTGGTTATAGAAGGAGTATGACAAAAAGTCCACAAGGTCGGGAACCACTGCTTCGGCTCCTTCTTTTTCAAGAAGCTCCACAAGATGATTGTTGGCACCGGGATGGAATTTAACCAGTATCTCTCCAACCACGCCCACACGGGGCTTAACCTCGTCTGTTATAGGGAGATTGTCAAACTTTTCTATTATACGCACGCACATTTTCTTGTATTCTTTAAGTGTCGGCGCTTTCTTTCGGGCAAGAAGAGCTTTACACTCATCCTTTAATTTATCATGAAGGGCATTGGCGGAGCCTTCCACCTTTTCATATGGGCGCATCCTGTAAAGGCACCGCATAAATACATCTCCCCAGAACAAAGCCGCAAGACCCCTTTTTGCAATATCCCCGTTAAGCTTAAAGCCGGGATTTGATTCAAGCCCGCTTAAGTTCGCCGAAATAACAGGGATATCCCCGTGTCCTGTGCGGGCAAGAGCCCTTCTTATAAATCCTATATAATTAGATGCACGGCATCCGCCGCCTGTCTGGGTAATGACTACGGCCGTCTTTGAAAGGTCATGCTTTCCGCTTAAAACCTCGGTCATTATCTGCCCTACGACAAGAAGCGACGGATAGCAGGCATCGTTATTTACATATCTTAACCCCGCATCTATAGCATCTTTGTCATTCACATCGGATACGACCATATTGTATCCCCCGGCTCTGAACGCAACCTCAAGCAGGTCAAAATGTATGGGAGACATCTGGGGACATATTATGGTATAACCCTCTTCCTTCATTTGCTCCGTAAAGCTGATACGTGAGAAAGACGTAGTACGCAGATTCCGCTCATTGCCCTGTTCCTTCTTTGCCCGTATTGCTGCAAGAAGCGACCGGATACGTATCTTTGCGGCGCCCAAATTATTAACCTCGTCAATCTTAAGGCAGGTATAAATCTTTCCGGACTTACGAAGGATATCATTTACCGCATCCGTAGTTACGGCATCAAGCCCGCAGCCAAAGGAATTAAGCTGGATCAGGTCAAGGTCGTCCCTGGTTTTTACATAGTTTGCCGCAGAATAAAGGCGGGAATGGTACATCCATTGGTCAAGAACTATAAGGGGACGCTCCACGGGGTTAAGGTCCGATATGGAATCCTCCGTAAGAACGGCTATCCCATAAGACGTAATAAGCTTGGGTATACCATGGTTTATCTCGGGATCCATATGGTAAGGACGTCCCGCAAGGACTATGCCGTGCTTGCCGTTTTCCTCAAGATATTTAAGAACCTTCTTCCCCTGGACAAGCATGTCTTCGCGCTTTACGCTCATCTCGTACCAGCCGGCCTTTACAGCCCTTGCTACTTCATCGGCGTTTATGGAAAATTCTTCTTTGAAGACATCCTGAAGGCGTTTACATAACACCTCCTCCGAAGCGAAGGACATAAAGGGATTAAGGAACCTCATTTGTCCCGAAGTTATCTCATCCACGTTGTTTTTAATGTTTTCCGAATAGCTGGTTACGATGGGGCAATTGTAATGATTGTCCGCATCACCGTCTTCCACCCTCTCGTAGGGGATGGCGGGGTAGAATATAAAGTCAACGCCCTTATTTATAAGCCACTTAATATGTCCGTGGGCAAGCTTTGCGGGATAACACTCCGACTCTGAAGGGATGGATTCTATCCCAAGCTCGTATATCTTTCTCGTGGAAAGAGGGGATAAAACCACTCGAAAGCCCAATTCCGTAAAGAATGTATGCCAGAAAGGATAATTCTCATAGAAATTAAGCACTCTGGGTATTCCCACGGTGCCACGGGTCGCCTCATCTACAGAAAGGGGCTTATATGCAAACATACTGCGGAGCTTGTATTCAAAAAGATTCGGCACGTCGTCATGGGTAATCTCACGGCCCAATCCTCTCTCGCAGCGGTTTCCGGTAATATATTTCCTTCCTCCGGAAAATTTATTAATCGTAAGAAGGCAATTATTCGTGCACTTGCCGCAGCGGGCAAGCTCCGTCTCATAGGTCATGGACTCGATTTCTTCTATGGAAAGCATAGAAGAAGTCATTCCATCCTTGTAACGATCCCGGGCTATAAGAGCGCAGCCGAAAGCTCCCATGATACCCGCAATGTCCGGACGTATGGCCTCGATTCCCGCTATGGTTTCAAAGCTTCGAAGCACGGCATCGTTATAGAAAGTACCGCCCTGAACCACTACGTTTTTGCCAAGCTCAGATGCGTCGGAAAGCTTAATAACCTTAAACAACGCATTCTTTATAACGGAATACGCAAGACCGGCGGAAATGTCCGCAACTGAAGCCCCTTCCTTTTGGGCCTGCTTTACCTTTGAATTCATAAATACGGTGCAGCGCGTTCCCAGGTCTATGGGGTGCTTTGCAAAGAGAGCTTCCTTCGCAAAATCCTGAACCGAATAATCAAGGGATTTGGCAAATGTCTCGATAAAGGATCCGCAGCCCGAAGAGCATGCCTCGTTAAGAAGCACGGAATCTACGGCCTTATCCCTTATCTTGATGCATTTCATGTCCTGGCCGCCGATATCAAGGATACATTCAACGTCCGGATTAAAGAAGGCCGCTGCGGTATAGTGGGCGATGGTTTCCACCTCTCCCTCATCAAGCATCAAAGCCTCCTTAAGCAAAGCCTCGCCGTATCCCGTAGAGCATGACCAGGCAATATGGGCGCTTTGCGGGAGCATTTCGTATATTTCTCTTATGGCTTTTATGCCTGTTGCAAGGGGTGAGCCGTTGTTGTTGCTGTAAAATGAATAAAGGAGCTGTCCGTCTTCACCCGCAAGGGCTACTTTGGTAGTAGTAGAGCCTGCGTCTATACCAAGAAAACAATTCCCGCTGTATGTGGAAAGGTCGCCCTTTACCACATCAGCATGGGCATGCCTTGTACGAAACTCCTCGTATTCTCCCTCGTCCTTAAACAAAGGATCCATCCTGGCCACTTCAAATTCCAGGACAAAATCGCTCTTAAGAAGCTCCAGGATATCGTCTATATTGCGGACTCCTTCATCCGTTGCGTTAAGGGCAGAGCCGGTAGCGGCAAAAAGATGAGATGATTCGGGAACTATGGTATGCTCTTCGTCAAGCTCCAATGTACGGATAAAGGCAGCCTTTAATTCCGTAAGGAAATGAAGGGGTCCTCCCAGGAATGCCACATGTCCCCGGATAGGCTTGCCGCAGGCAAGACCGGATATGGTCTGGTTTACCACGGCCTGGAATATGGAAGCCGAAAGGTCTTCCTTCGTCGCACCTTCATTTACCAAAGGCTGGATATCCGTCTTTGCGAAAACGCCGCAGCGGGCGGCTATGGGATAGATTTCCTTATAATCCTTTGCGTATTTGTTCAGACCTTCCGCATCTGTCTGGAGGAGGGAAGCCATCTGGTCTATGAAAGAGCCGGTACCGCCTGCGCAGATACCGTTCATCCTCTGCTCCACATTTCCATCCTCAAAATAGATGATCTTTGCATCCTCGCCTCCGAGCTCTATAGCTACATCAGTTTTGGGAGCCCTTGATTTAAGCGCTCCCGATACTGCAATAACCTCCTGAACGAAGGGAATATTCAAATGATTTGCGAGAGTTAGTCCTCCCGAACCCGTTATTACGGGAGAGACATCTACCGAGCCTAATTTTTCCTTTGCATCGGAAATAAGGTCTGTCAAAGTCTCTCTTATATTTGCGAAATGTCTTCTATAATCAGAAAAGATAATTTCGTCGTTATCATCAAGGACAGCCACCTTTACGGTGGTGGATCCTATATCGATACCGAGTCTTAAATATCCGGTCTGTTCCATAAAAACCTCCGGTTAGAACTTTTCAACCATTTCATTTATCATCTGACCGTCATCATCTCCGGACACATATACCTTTACGGTCATATCTCCGTTTTCTTTATCGCTGACCGTCACCTCGTGGGCTCCCGCAAAGACGCTGGGAAGCTTGTATACTACATATTCTTCACCGGATTCGAGCTGCTGCACATATGCATGATAATAATCGCTTTCATCCGTTGTGATATATGCCGCAGAAACTTCTTTTCCGTCAAAGGTTATGGAAGCTCCCGCAGAAACGATAATATGATAATCCGATGCCACGACGCCGTCGGAAACTACTTCCCACTTGTTAAAAAGGCCATAGAGCTTCTCAGATGATTTTTGAAGCTGTATATAAACCGTATGAATCTCGTTATCCGATGAGGTAGTAAAATCTATTTGATAAACAGCGATATCCGAAGTAGAATCATCGGTTCCGTAAATGATTTCAGAGCCATCATCCTCCCCGTCTCCGAATATCTGTGAGAAGGGATCTTGCTGACCATCTTCCTGACCGTCCGAAAAATCACCCATGGAGTCAATTCCGAACTGATTGAGGATATCCTGTATCTGCTGCTCGTAATCGTAATCATAGTTAAATTGATAGGTCACATCATAAATACTATATGATGTCACCCCGGCAATATCTATGTTTTGGTTATAAACCCCGTAAGTTTCGGCATTTACAAACTCGCTTTCCTCTACTCCGAGCTCATTAAACGTCTCTTCATATTCACCGTTTGCGACTTCCACAAAATATCTTTCCGCAACGGTCTGGGAAGATGTAGTATAGCTTCCTGCAAAATAAAGCCCACCCAGAGCGATCACTATGAGAATGCATTCAAGTATGCATACCCAGAAAAATCCGCTGCGGGGAGTGTGGGGCTTGGGCGCATACTGATAGTTGTATGAGGTGTAGGTCCCGGTTTGAGCAGTTTGCGCACCGGCAGCAGAATCACCTGCGGCATTATATGAAGTTTCTGCCTGCTGCCCGGTATTTTCGCTGTTTTCGGCCGTCCTCCCCGTATAACTTATCTTTGCCCCGCATTTAGAGCAGAATGCAGCATCATCGGGATTTTGGTTTCCGCAATAATTACAATACATATCTAGATCTCCTTTCCCTCACCGGAAGGAAAAACATCCTCCGTATGGTCTGTGGTTACCGCATTTCCGGAAGCATCCGAAGAAGCTGCCGGCGAATTAAGGGAGGGTACCGCTCCCCTGCTTATAACCACGCAAATCATAATAACTATGCATATAAGCACTATCCCCAATATTACGGCCATAACCTTTGCCGTGCCTGATTTCTTTTCGTTATTCATACTTATCCTTCCTTTTTCTGTATTCTTTCCAATACATTTCCTTCCATTTCTTTGCCTGAAGCCCCATATTCAAATCCCTCTTGCCGTCTGTGGTAATAGGTATCTTTGAATATACAAAATCCTGGGAGCCGTAGAGGCTGTAATACCCTGATGCAATAAAGCAAATAGCGCACGCAAGGGCAAAATACAATATCCCGCCGCTTCCGAAGAGCTCAACGCTCATAATAACGGAAGCCATAGGGCAGTTTACCACGCTGCAAAAAACGCATATCATACCCAAAGCCGCCATAAAAGAGGGCTCAATACCCGTTAGATAACCAAAGGCGTTTCCCAATGTGGCTCCTATGAAAAACGAGGGGATAATTTCTCCCCCTTTAAAGCCTGAGCCTATGGTAATTGCGGTAAATAATATCTTTGCCGCAAAGGCATATACGGGAACAGGGACTTCAAAAGCCATATCAACAATGTTTATTCCGGCGCAGTTATATGTGTTATCCCCTGCTATGGCAGTCATTATTATAACAATAATTCCGCCTGTTATAACACGCAAATACGGATTTTTTATATATTTGGCAAAATATTTGCCGCTTCTTTTAAGGGCAAATATAAAAAGCATTGCCACAAGGGAAGCTATAACCGCAAAAATCCCGACGGTAACTGCGTTCATAAGCCCAAGTTCGGGGATTTTTGCTATACTCCACGCCATAGGCTCTATACCGGAGAATTCGGATATTTTCACCGCTATCATCGCAGAAACTATGCAGGGCAAAAACGCCGCATAATTCATGACGCCTACGCTGACGACTTCCATGGCAAATACCGCCGCTGCAAGGGGAGTTCCGAAGAGCGCCGAAAAAAGAGCGCTCATGCCGCACATTATTATAATGCGCTTTTCGTTTCGGGAAAGATGCATGATCTTGCCCAAAACAGCTCCCACGCTGCCGCCTATCTGGAGGGCCGCTCCCTCTCTGCCGCCGGATCCTCCGCAAATCTGAGTCAGCACAGTTCCCGCAAATATAAGAAATGTCATATTCCCAGGAACCTCGTCCCGGGAGCGCACAGCCGTAATTACAAGATCCGTCCCCTCATCCTTATATACGTTATTTAAATGATATATAAGGACTATGAGGCACCCCGACACCGGCAGGAAATATATAAGCCATGTGTATTCAAGGAACGTATCCGTAGCCAGGTTTACGCAGATATGAAACGCTGTTCCCACGATTCCGCATATAATTCCCGCAATAGTGGAATAAATTATCCATTTAATTATGGATTTTATGTAAACCCACACCTGCCGGATTCTGCGGCCTGTGCCGTAAATAAATTTTGATACGGTATCTTTCATTTATCAAATTCACTTAATTTCCCCGGGATTGCATCTTCCGGACAGTCTGCCGAGGATTCGTTTGTATCTTCAAGAAGATCCGGACGGCGCTGCCTGGTGCGCTCTATAGCCTGTTCTTTACGCCATTTGGCTACGTTTTCATGGTGTCCGGAAAGTAGAATCTCAGGGACTGCCTTACCCCGCCAAACCGCAGGACGGGTATATTGGGGATATTCCAGCAATCCCTCGGAAAAGGATTCATCCTTTCCGGAATCTGAATTGCTCAAAACCCCGGGAACCATGCGACTTATGGCGTCTATGAGCACCATGGACGCAAGCTCTCCTCCCGTAAGGACATAGTCCCCTATGGAAACATAGTCCGTAACCACTTCTTCCAGAGCTCTTTCGTCTATGCCCTCGTAATGCCCGCACAGAAGGATCAAATCCTCTTCCTTTGCGTAGCTTACAGCGTCAGACTGGGTAAAAACCTTTGCCTGGGGCGTAAGATATATGGTTCTTATACTGTGACCGGCTTTCTTTGTGACAGCTTCCCAGGCATCATACACCGGCTGAGGCGTCATAAGCATGCCTGCGCCTCCGCCATAGGGATAGTCGTCCGTCTTTTTGTGTGGATCATTGGTATAATCCCTGATATTAATGGGAATAATCTCTATATCTCCGGTTTTCTGCGCCCGGCCTAAGATGCTGACGGAGGCTATATACTCAATCATCTCGGGGAAGGTGGTAAGAACATAAAATTTCATGTCAGAGCCCCTCCAAAAGATGGATTAAAATCTCCCTTTTGTCCACATCCACGTTTAATATGCATTCCTTTATGGCAGGCACAAGGATTTCCCTGCCTTCGGGAGCGGATATGACATATACATCATTTGCGCCGGTCGTGATAACATCAGTCACTTCGCCGAGAGCTTCCCCGTCGTCTCCTATGCACAGGCATCCAATAAGATCTGCAATAAAATATTCATTTTCCGCAAGCTCTACCCTGTTTTCCTTTGTGACATAAAGGCTACATCTTACGTATTTTTCTACGTCGTTTATGCCGTCAATACCCTTGAATTTGAGTATGGCAAGATTTTTCTGGGGACGCACCCCCTCTACATCAAGATGCATAAGCTCCTGCCCGGTATCAAGGATAATATCCTTCATCCCCTTAAAACGGGAGATATCGTCTGTCGTGGGATAAACCTTTACTTCGCCCCTAAGGCCGTGGGTTTTGATAATAACCCCCACAAGATAGAGATCGTCCGTGTTTGTTTTCTTCTTCATTTAAAATTCCAAAAAGAGGCCGCATCGGTCGATACGGCCACCCATTTTCAGACGTTGTCACTCAATATCAAGGATCACATGCTTATCCTCTTTGATTGCGGCAGCCTTAACCACCGAACGGATAGCCTTTGCAATCCTGCCCTGCTTGCCGATGACTTTGCCCATATCCGAAGGATCCACATGGAGCTTCAGAACGAGTCCTCTATCTTTTTGAGTTTCCGTCACCTGCACTTCCTCAGGATGATCTACGAGTGCCTTTGCTATGATTTCTACTAATTCCTTCATATCAATCACCCCTTACTGAACGCCTGCGAGCTTGAAAATCTTCTCAACTGTAGCTGTGGGCTTTGCGCCGTCTGAAAGCCACTTCTTTGCAGCTTCGGCATCTACGTTAAACTCGCTGGGATCCTTCGTGGGATCGTATGTGCCAATCTCCTCTATGAAACGTCCGTCTCTGGGAGATCTGGAGTCTGCCACGATAATCCTGTAGAAGGGCGCCTTTTTCTTGCCCATTCTCCTAAGCCTTATCTTTACCATTTGTTTCACCTCCTTAATTTTTACTGTATATATAGAAAAGTCATTGAACCATATTCGTTGGCTCTTTGCTTCTTTTCTCTAAAACGGAAATCCTCTTCTTCCCTTGCCGCCAAGCATTCCGAAGGGATTAAATCCCCTCTTCTTCCCGTTCATCTGCTTCATCATCTTCCGCATCTGCTCAAACTGCTTAAGGAGCCGGTTTACTTCTTCTATTTTTACACCGGCGCCTGCAGCTATGCGCTTCTTGCGGCTGGGGTTTATAATATCGGGTTTTGAGCGCTCCGCCGGCGTCATGGAATATACGATAGCTTCAATATGCGCCAGCTTCTTTTCATCCGCAGCATCTTCAATGGCCTGCATGCTCTTTGAATCAATGCCGGGCATCATGGAAAGTACCCCCGTAAGGCCACCCATGTTTTTCATCTGCTGCATTGCGGTCAGAAAATCGTCAAAGCCGAACTCGGCTTTTTTCATTTTCTGCTCGAGCTTTTTGGCTTCCTCTTCGTCTATGGCGTTCTCTGCCTTTTCAATAAGGCTTAAGACATCGCCCATTCCAAGGATACGGGACGCCATTCTGTCGGGGTGGAATTCTTCGAGGTCTGAAAGCTTCTCTCCCATACCTGCGTAAAACACAGGCTTTCCCGTAACAGCTCTAATGGAAAGAGCGGCACCGCCTCTGGCATCGGAATCAAGCTTTGTAAGGATGACTCCGTCTATGCCTGCCTTTTCGTCAAAGGTCTTGGCTACATTCACGGCTTCCTGTCCCGTCATGGCATCGACGACAAGGATAGTCTGATCCACTGTTACGGCGGACTTTATGTCAACCAGCTCATCCATCATCTCTTCATCTATCTGAAGACGACCCGCCGTATCGAGAATCACCAGATTCTGGCCGGTTTTTTTGGCATGCTCTACGGCCGCCTTGGCGATATCCGAAGGCTTAGCTGCAGTCCCAATGGAAAAGAAGGGTACATCTACCTTTTCGGCATTCACCCGAAGCTGCTCTACCGCAGCGGGTCTGTATACGTCGCAAGCCGCAAGCAGAGGCTTTCTTCCCGTTGAAGCAAATTTTCCTGCAAGCTTTGCGCTGGTTGTTGTTTTACCTGCACCGTTAAGTCCCACCATCATGAAAACAGTGACTTCCTTGGCAGAGCGGAATTTCAATTCACCGGCTTCTTCTCCCATAAGGGAAACCAGCTCCTCGTTAACTATCTTGATAACCGCCTGGCCGGGATTAAGACCCTTTAAGACCTCGGTTCCCACGGCTCTTTCCTCGACGCTCTTTGTAAAATTCTTTACTACCTTGAAATTGACATCCGCTTCAAGCAGAGCCATCTTTACTTCCTTAAGCCCTGCCTTTACATCGTCTTCCGAAAGAATCCCCTTTGAGCGGAAGCCCTTAAAGACGTTTTGAAGTTTTTCCGTAAGAGAATCAAAAGCCATGGTTATCTCCGGTGCCATAAAATCAAACCGTTCCTGCTGCGCCCCGAAAGTCGGTTTAAAACCTGTCCTTCCGATGCAACCCGGCTATTTTAGCGCATAAAAATTCCCCTGTCAAGTGTTTTTTCTTGACAGGGGGCAAGAACGACAACTCTTCTACAACATTGCTTTAATCATTTGACAGACCTCCATTTGATTTTGTAATAAGCAAAAGCTATCACAACGCAAAGAACCCCTATTATGGCAAACCACATCGCTATGGTCCCCGCAGGCACATCATATATCTTCAGGAAAAAGTACGGTCCATCCAGTATCCTCATAATATTTAAAATCAGGCAGATGATACCGTAAGCCATAGTGGCAAGTAAGGGATAAAGAATTATTTTTAAAGAGCATTTATCTGTTTTTTCGAGGAACAAAAGCGAGGCTACGGAAAGCGCCGGCCCTATGAGGTGATTTATGGGAGCTACATCATATATAAAATAATATGCGTATCCGCCCTCAGGAGCCAGCACAAACGCAGCTATAAGAAATGTTACCGTAAGTGCGACGGCGCTTACAAAATGCAATTTCGTCACAAAATCCGGGATTTGCGCTTTTTTCAGGTAACATACGACGACAAGCAATGAAACGACAAGCTGAAGGACATTGCTGTCAATCGTATACCACTTGAATGCAGAAAAAGAAAACACATACATATCGTGTATAAACGCTATAAGTTCCAGGACCACAAGGATAATATTCGTCGCAACAAGGAGTTTTTTAAGGGAACTCATTATGATTGATTTCAATCCTCAGACAAAAATTTGTCGTGTACGGCGCGGACCGCCTTGTCTGCGTCTGCTTCGTCGATAAGCACGGTGATGCGGATTTCGGATGTAGAAATCATGCGAATGTTTACGCCCACACCGTAGAGGGCTTCAAACATTCCCGCAGCAACGCCTGTGTTGGACTGCATTCCCGCTCCCACGACAGAGACCTTCGCAACATTTTCATCCGTAAGGATTTCCTGGCAGTTTATCTTGTCGTTATTTTCCTCAAGGAGACGCACTGCATCCTTAAGATCCGTAGTGTTTACTGTAAAGGAAATATCCTTTGTGCCGTCACGTCCTATGGACTGCAGTATAACATCAACATTTATATTCTTTGCAGCAAGAAGGTCGAACACCCGAAAAGCGATACCCGGCTCATCGGCTACACCCATTATAGCTATTCTTGCTGCATTTTTGTCGGCTGTAACGCCGCTTACCAGCATCTGTTCCAATTTGGTTACCTCCTTTACCACGGTTCCTTCTACCTTATCAAAGCTTGAAAGCACTACAAGCTGCACTCCGTATTTCTTTGCAAGCTCAACGGAGCGGTTGTGGAGCACCTTTGCTCCCAAGGTCGCCATTTCAAGCATTTCATCATATGTGATTTCCTTAAGCTTCTTTGCATCAGGCACCACCCTTGGGTCTGCAGTATATACGCCGTCTACATCCGTATATATCTCGCATGCATCCGCCCTAAGAGCCGCCGCCAGGGCCACTGCCGTCGTATCAGATCCGCCTCTTCCAAGAGTCGTAAGGTCGTCATACTTGTTTATTCCCTGGAAGCCCGTTACAAATACAATCTTGCGCGAATCCAGTTCGTGACGGATTCTTTCCGTGTCTATGCGCTTAAAGCGGGAATTCCCGTAAGTGCTGGTGGTATGCATCGCCACCTGGAATGCATTAAGTGATATGGCAGGGACACCCTTTGCGCTGCACGCCATGGCAGCCATGGCGACCGACACCTGTTCACCTGTAGCAAGAAGCATATCAAGCTCTCTTTTGGGAGCATCCGGATTCATATCCGCCGCCTGCGCCAAAAGACCGTCCGTAGTCTTACCCATGGCAGAAAGCACTACCACCACATCATTTCCTTTTTCATAATCTTCTATGCAGCGTTCAACTACGTTGTAGATCCTGTCTTTGTCCGCAACGGAGCTTCCGCCGAATTTCTTTACTATTAACATTTTTTTATCCTATCAAATCTGACAACTAGTTTCCCAGCCTGTAGCGGGACACGGCGCCTTCAAGCTTTTCAAAGGCCGCTGCAAAATCATCTTCCCGCATTTCTTCCGTCATAAAGCCAAATTCACCCTCAAGGGATTTGCAGGTTACGACTTCGCACTTGCCAAAGGGGGAAGTAATATTTGCAGCATCATTGACATCGCCCCTGACTCTGACAAAGAATTTGTTCCTTATGCCTTCAAAATCAAGCAGCTCCATCTCCTCGTCGCTGTAGAATACGCCGCTGTTTTTATCAAGATTCCTTGCGATATCAACGATATCTCCGCAAACGGCACTTGCTGTAGGAAGACTTCCGGCACCCCGGCCGTAAAGCATAGCGTCATCAAGCATATTTCCGTGTATAAATACTGCGTTAAATACGCCGTGGACACTGTAAAGAGGATGTTCCTCCCCAAGCATATAGGGAGCAACCATGGCATATGTGCCCTCTTCGACCTTGCGGCTTACGGCAAGAAGCTTAATAGTCCTACCCATAGCTTTTGCATATTCCATATCCTCCGGAGTGACCTTTGTTATACCCTCGGTGTAGATTTTCTCAAAATCAACATTCCTTCCGCAATTAAGAGATGTAAGGATAGCAATCTTTCTGCAGGCGTCATACCCTTCGACATCATCCGTGGGGTTCGCCTCGGCGTATCCAAGCTCCTGTGCTTCCTTAAGCACATCGGAAAACTCGGAGCCTTCCTGCTCTATTTTTGTAAGGATATAATTCGTAGTACCGTTAAGGATACCCATAACCGCCTCAACCACATCTGCCGTAACCGCACTTGTTATTGTACGAATAATAGGGATACCGCCTCCTACGGATGCCTCAAAAAGGAAGTTTACATTCTTTTCTTTGGCAATGGCAAGAAGCTCGGGACCGTGCTTTGCAACGAGAGCCTTATTAGAAGTGGTAACATGCTTACCCCTCATAAGGCAGTCTTTTACAAATGTATGAGCAGGCTCAACACCTCCCATGGTCTCTACGACGATCTGGATTTCATCATCATCAAGAATATCGTTAATATCCTTCACAAAGCAGTCGGCATGGGGATCTTCGGGGAAGTCCCTGCGGTCTAATATTTTCTTTACCCGGATATCATCACCTACCCTGGCGCTAATAACAGGGGCATTTTCATCCAAAACCCGTGCAACACCGGAGCCTATGGTTCCATATCCCATTATCGCTACGTTTATCATATTTTTTCCTTTCTTTGTAAGGCGGGGTCCCTGCGTTTTGTACAATACGGAAACAGCACCTCGCAAGACAACATTAACTGATATACTTCAAATACGCATTGATAAAATTATCTATCTTGCCATTCAGGACGCCGTCTGCATCGGCGGTCTCTTCGTTTGTCCTTCTGTCCTTAACCATGGTATAAGGCTGCAGCACATAAGACCGAATCTGGCTTCCGAAAGCATTATCCTGCACATTTCCGCGGATTTCGTCCGCCTTTGCTTCGTTTTCCTCATCCTGAAGCTCCCGAAGGCGCGATCGCAACACCTGCATAGCCTTTTCTTTGTTTTGATGCTGGGAGCGCTCGTTTTGGCACTGCACCACGATTCCCGTGGGAATATGGGTGATTCTTATGGCGGATGAAGTCTTGTTAATATGCTGTCCTCCGGCGCCGCTTGCGCGATATGTGTCGATGCGAAGCTCGTCATCGTTTATCTCTATATCGCTGTCGTCTTCTATAATAGGCATTACTATGCAGCTTGCAAATGAAGTCTGGCGCTTGTTGTTTGCGTTAAAGGGTGAGAGGCGTACCAGCCTGTGCACTCCTTTTTCGGACTTCAAAAATCCATAAGCATTCGCCCCGTGGACTTCAAAGGTGACGGATTTTATGCCGGCTTCATCGCCGTCAAGAAGATCCAAAACCTCGGTCTTAAAATCATGGGAATCGCAAAATCTGGAATACATCCTAAAGAGCATGCCTGCCCAGTCACAGGCCTCCGTGCCACCCGCTCCCGCCTGGAGAGTCACTATGGCGTCGCATCCGTCATATTCTCCGGAAA
Organism: uncultured Lachnospiraceae bacterium; assembly: GCA_905236845.1. GTDB lineage: Bacteria > Bacillota > Clostridia > Lachnospirales > Lachnospiraceae > RUG14243. Next base: position 32,312 of record CAJOQM010000031.1, read on the forward strand.
GAAGGGTTTTCATCCTTATTTCATCAAGAGAAGCAGCAAGCTTTTCTACTCCGTCTTTGACTTCATCCAGAAGAGACAAATCTCCCTCTTCGTCTCCCATTGCAATCAAAGTCTCGATATCATCGAATTTTTCATCAAGAGCCTCTACCGCATCCATATCGTCATTAATGGATTTAAGCTCGGCATTTTTTGCCGTGGCATCCTCGGGGTCGTCCCAGAATCCGGGCTCCTCCATAAGGCGGGTCAGCTCCTCTTTTCTTTTAGCCTTATCTGCTAAGTTAAAGTGAATCCCTCACTTCCGTCATGGTTTTGCGGTATGATTCAAGTTCATACCTGTAGGGGTCGTACTCTACCATAGACTTCACCTTCTTTCTGTGATAATGTTCTAATTTTATCAGTCGCCACCGGCATCTTCCAATACTTCTATAGCCTTCTGGATCTGATTGTCGGTATCCGTGGAATACTTGGCGTCTTCTCCCGCCGTGTTTTCATATTCCAGCTCTATGTCAGGTTCTATTCCCACCTGGTCAAAATTGTTGCCCAAGGGTGAATAGAATTTGCCTACTGTAATCTTTATACCCGAGCCGTCGGTAAGAGAATATATGCTTTGATATACGCCCTTGCCGTAGGTGGTCGTTCCTATGACCGTCGCCCATTCATAATCCATCATGGCTGCGGTAAATATCTCGGAAGCGCTGGCGGAATTGCCGTTTACAAGCACCACCATGGGGATAGCAAGCTGCGTCTCATCGTCAGATGTATAATCCGTACGGTTCCCCGCTTTGTCCAGCGTGTATACCACAGTTCCTTCGGGAAGAAGGTCATCTAACATCTCGGCGCACTCGGAAACCACTCCGCCTCCGTTATCCCGAAGATCTATAATAAGGCTCTTCATTCCCTGTTCTTCAAGATCTGCCAAAGCATCTGCAAACTGTTCTTCCGTATTGGATGTAAAGGATGCAACCTGGACGTATCCTATCATATTTGACTCGTCTATCATCTCATAAGCTACAGTTTCCATGGCGACGGCGCCTCTGGTTATTTCAAGCTCCATATTCTCGCCGTCCCTTTGAATGGTGAGAGTAACCGTAGTGCCTTCTTCACCGCGGATCTTTGTAGCTACATCCGAAGTATCTTCATCTGCCGAAATCGTTTCGCCATCTACTGCGATTATATAATCTCCGTCTTCAAGACCGGCTTCTTCTGCGGGAGAATCGGCATATACATGGGTTACCAATACATAGGCATCACCCTCAGCTTCTCTTCCCAGCAAAGCTCCTATTCCATAATAAGAGCCGGAAGTCTGCATGGTAAGCTCTGTATATTCTTCTTCGGTATAATAATCCGTATATTGATCTCCAAGACCGTCTACAAGTCCGTCAATAAGGCCTTCCCTTACGCTGTCAAGATCGAATTCATTGGCAAATCCCGTATTTATAAGGGAAAATATAGTCTCAAGCTTTTCGGTGGTAGCCGCATCCATTATTTCTTCAACGGATATCTCGGATACATAATCTCCGCTTTCGGATGAAGTATCGGATGACGAGGATGATGCGGACGAATCCGAAACCCCGCTAAAAGAAATCACACGGTTTACGGCGGCTGTACTGATACCGATTCCAAGCCCCAGGGTAAGACATATGACCCCTACTATAACATGGCTTAAAATCCCGCTTTTTTTATTTGGCTTATTTCCGTCGTCACCTCCAAAACCGCCGGTATTTCCCATATCTTCGGAATATCCCGAACTATCGCCCCCGGTATCCGGGGCATTATACGAATTATAGGAATACGGGACATCCCCGTTTACGGGATATCCTTCGCTTTGCTCTGTCTGTTCATCATCAAACATCAAGGTGCCTCCTTACTGTAAATGAACTCCCCAGATAACCTATTCCTACCCCCAAAAGGAGCCCTATGGGCACCAGATACATAAATACGGTACTGCTTGGCAAAAATGTCAGTATGTTTGCCAGAAATTCAAAATTATTTGAGATATATGATGAAATCCGGCTGTACATGGCATAAAGGATAACAAGAGGAATCGCAGAGCCCACAAGCCCTATGAGAATCCCTTCTATAATAAACGGTCCCTTTACGAAAAGATCCGTCGCTCCTATAAGCTTCATAATACCGATTTCCTCGCTTCGCACGGTAATACCGGTAGCGACCGTATTACTGATAAGGAATATTGCTACTCCGATAAGAATAATAATGATAGCCGCCGATACATAGCCCACGAGGCTGTTAAAATCCGAAAGGATATTTGCAGCCACAACGGACTGGTTTACCTTTCTTACCCCGTCAATACCCTCAATATATGATGCCAGATCCGACTGCATGGAAATATCGTTCATATAAATCTCAAAATTGGCGGAATCCGCCAGAGGATTATCCTCCGCAAGACCTGCCGCAGCTTCCTCGGAACCGTCCATATATTCTTCGATATACTGCTGCAGCGCATCTTCGGCGGAAACATATTCTATATGCGATACTTCCGCTCTTGCGGCTATCAGCGTGCCGATCTCTTCTATCTGTTCGTCACTTATTCCCTCGTCAAAGAAAACGGTTATGGTAACGCCGGACTCGGCTTCCTTTACCATCTCCTGAAAATTTATGACCAAAGAGAAAATTATTCCAAAGAGAAATATGCAGGCAGCCATTGTGGCAATGGACGCCAACGAAAAGAATTTATTTCTCCAAATGTTTTTTATACCTTGTCCCAATACGTACATATCAGACTCCCGCAGCGTAATCTGTGCCGCTGTCGCTCATTAAAACGCCTTTTTTAAGCTGTACCACGCGCTTTTGCATGGCATGCACTATCTCCATATTATGTGTAACTACAAGCACTGTCGTGCCTCTTTTGTTTATCTCGTCAAGAAGCTTCATTATTTCCCAGGCATTGCCCGCATCGAGGTTTCCGGTAGGCTCGTCCGCAAGAAGTATCCTCGGGTTGTTTATAAGAGCCCTGGCTATAGCGACTCTTTGCTGCTCGCCGCCGGAAAGCTCGTCCGGGAAAGACCTGTATTTTTCCGCAAGACCCACCATGGAAAGGATTACGGGAACCTTATGCCGTATGGTATGATTTGATGCGCCTATCACCTTTTGGGCAAAAGCAACATTGTCATACACATTCCTGTCCTTAAGAAGCCTGAAATCCTGAAACACGCAGCCCACGTTGCGCCTGTACTTTGGTATCTGCTTGCGCCGTATCCGGGAAAGCTGCCGCTGGTTTACATAAATCTCTCCCTCAGTAGGATCCAATTCCTTCAAAAGAAGCCTTATAAGAGTCGATTTGCCGGAGCCGGAATCCCCCACTATAAAGACAAATTCACCCTCATCCACCTCAAGCGACAAATGGTTTAAGGCAGGCGCCTTGCCCTGATATATCTTTGTTACATCATCGAGTTTAATGATCATAATTGCTCCATACTTTCCGTATAATTCATATATTTAACAACCATCATGGCAATCTTAAACGTTATGGCATCTTCAAATACCCGAAGGTCGAGACCTGTTTGCTTCTGCAGCTTGTCCAAGCGGTAGACCAGCGTATTTCTGTGTATATACAGCTGTCGTGCCGTCTCTGATACATTAAGGCTGTTTTCAAAGAATTTATTGATGGTGCTGACTGTTTCCTTGTCAAACCGATCCGGAGATTTCTCACCGAATATCTCCTTTATAAACATCCTGCAAAGAGGCATGGGAAGCTGATATATAAGCCTCCCTATCCCCAGGATGCTGTAGGCTACTATCTTTCTGTCGTCAAAGAAAATCCTGCCTACTTCAAGGGCTGTTTTGCCTTCTTTGTAAGATTTTGGCACATCCTTAAGATCCGTAACGCTCGTTCCGTATGCAACATGGCGTACAGGCTCATCATCAGTCCCCCGGCGCAATGCCCGCAAGATAGAATTTCCCACTTTTTCAAGCTCTTCTTCTGAAGAATTGGAAGAGAGCTCCTTTACCAGGATCAGGCTCTTCTCATCCACCGCCGTAATAAAATCCTTGCCGGGAGAAGCCACATGCTCCCTTAAGCGCTCCATATCCTCGCCTTCTGTTTCACGGTTAGTCTCTATGATAAATACGGCTCTTTTGACATCTGCATCTATATGCAGCTTCTTGGCTCTGCTGTATATATCCACCAGAAGCAGATTTTCCATCAAAAGATTTTTTATGAAATTATCCCTGTCAAACCGCTCCTTATACGCCACAACAAGGCTTTGGAGCTGGAAGGACGCCATGCGCCCCACCATGTATGAATTGTTGTCATCTCCATCGGCAAGCAGTATAAATTCAAGATCTGCCCCATCCATGACCTTAATGAACTGACACCCGGATATAACCTGGCTTTGAGCCGCAGACCGGGCAAATCCTTTTGCCTCGTCGGTGTATTTTCCGGGATCCTCCATGGTATATGCCAAAACTTTTCCTTCCATATCCATGACGCAAAGGTCAGTCTTCGTTATCTCCTTTATTCCATCCAGCGTCGTCTGGAGAATCTGATTGGAAATCATTTTCTACACTCCTTTGATGCGGGCTTATACTGTCTATCCCCATCTGTTTTGCATGTCTCTTAAATACACCCTCCGTAAAAAGCCCCGAGAGCATGGTTAAAAGTCCTTTTTTTCTCTTTCCCGCCGCATTTGCGTCAAGGGCTATAAAAAGCTTTGCGTAAATCTGATTTTTGCGTTCATTCAGGAATTTATCCAAAACAGGCGTCTCCAATATGGAAATAACCATATCGGGAACAAGAATATTTATATCATTCAAAGTCTTTTCATTAACAGACTCATCTTCACTTATAATGCCTGTTCCCGCTATGCGGATATGCCTGTAAGACTCATTCATAAATGACTCAAATTTCCCGATGCTCTCCTCATCCTCCCCGAGGATAAAGGTGCTGCGGCCGTTTCTGTAGACTCTTCGCATAAATTCCGGAAAGAATTCATGGGTCTTTATCTCGTTTAGCCGCCCGGGGGAATTTATACCGGCCTCTTCAAGTATCGTTCTGTCTTCCACAACGCAAAGATCTGCTTCTTCCAGAGCTTTTTTGACCTCATCATCCCTGGTTCCTTCAAGAAGCTGATCCATGGTAACAATCCTTATCACATTCAAAGAATCATCATGAAAATACTTTTCACCTACGAGAAAAGAATCCCTCAATGAATAATTATTCAGTTGTATTCCCAAAACCGTAAGCTTTTTGACCATGGTAATCTTTTCATATTGCTATTGTGCAAACAAACGAAAAGATTATATCAGAAAAGGGGATTTTTTGCAAATATTTACCAAAATAAAAACCCTTCCCCGAAAAGAGGAAGGGTCTTAATAAATTCAAATATTATGAGAAGATACGTCTTACGGAAACGATTGACTTGTAGTGAAGAGAGCTGTATGTAATGCCGTACTTCGAGCCGAGGGCGCTTATGATAGAGCCGCCGCCGACGTAGATTCCTACGTGTCCGCTATAGCAAACGATATCTCCTGCCTGGATGTCATCAACATCAACGGAAGATCCTACGCTCCTCATTGAAGAAGAGCTGTGGGGAAGGCTTACTCCGAATGCAGCATATACGCTCATAACAAAGCCGGAGCAGTCGCATCCGTTTGTAAGGGAAGTACCGCCGTATACATAAGGATTGCCTGCAAACTGGCACGCATATGAAGCAACTGCCGATCCGCTCTTTCCTGATGCAGCTTTGTATGTCTTTCCGGAAGACTTGCTGCTTGAAGATGATGATGAGCTTGAGCTGCTTGAAGAAGATGAGCTTGAAGATGCTGCCGCCGCAGCTGCTGCAGCTTCTGCTTCAGCCTCTGCCTGTGCTGCCGCTTCCTCAGCCGCAATCCTTTCAGCCTGCTCTTCTACAGTCTCGCCTGAGCTGTAAACAGTATCAACAGTCACATAATCAGCGCTGACATATCCGTCACCGTCCTTAGTGCCTACATATACCCAACCGTTATCCTGAACCTCTCCTACATAAAGACCGTCGCCTTCTTCTACAAGAGTGATAACCTCTGCATCCTCGTCATCGCTTTTGCGGACATTTAATGAATCTGCCGTAACCGTAGCAACCTTTGTGCCTGCGGATGTAATAGCATCCTCATCGCCTACCGTCACATAATCAGCGCTGACCCAGCCTGTTACATTGCCGGATGTTATCTGATACCAGCCTTCTGCTGAATCCGTAACGGTAAATACATTGTTATTGTAAAGATAACCTACGATATCACTGTCTGTATTAGCTTCGCTTCTGACGTTTACGGAATCTTCAACCGTAGTAACGCCCATTGTCGAATAATCAACCGCATCGCCTGAAGCATCGGCAGTACTATCCGCTGCCGCATCCTGTGAAGCTTCTTCGGTCTGTGCTTCTGCCTGCGCAGTTTCTTCTGCGGCAGCTGCCTCATCGTTTGTATCTTCAGCTGCAGAAGCAACTGTGCTTGCAAGTACCTTTGACGCACCTGCTGCAGAATCAGTCTGTGACGCCTGGGCTATAGTCTCGGCCAGGGCTCCTGTAGCACCTGTTGACGTCTCTGCTGCAAACGCTGTGAATCCCTGTGATCCGCTGAACGCAACCGCTGCCGCCATAATACATGCTGCTGCCCTGTTCGCTACTTTTCTATGCATGATAACCTCCGTTAAATTAAAGCAAATTATTTCGCATTTATTACAAATTTATTACAACTTCTTGCACGATACTAACACATTCAGTTAAGTATGTCAACCCAAAAACCTTGCAAAGGTGTGCTTCTTATTAACAAATTGTCTGTAAATTTATTTCACATTTATTACACATTTACATTGTTTCCCCAGCCAAAGATTTCTTCATACATGGAAATAAAATTCCTGACAATAGCGGCAGTAGCTCCCCATACCGTCCGCTCGCCGTTTTCATAAAAATACATATTATGCTTTCTCTTTCGGAATTTATAATTTCTCCCGCCGTATATCAGATCATACGGAAAATCTTCGGGAGGAATATTTTCCAAAGAGGTCTGCCAGGCTTTGGGTGGATTATTTCTAAACCATTCAACGGATATTGAAAATGTCTCATGAACTTCTTCTTTGGAAAAAGTCCCCTCATATCCTTCGATAATCCCGGCAAAGGGGTGAATAATCCTCTGACCGGGTCCTAACACCTTGTCTGCAGGTCCCAGCATTTCTATAGAAGAAACAGGCACAAGAAGCTCTTCTGCTGTCTCCCTTAAGGCAGCTTCTAAAGGCTCTTCACCCGTCTCCACCCTTCCTCCGGGAAGGCATATATCCCCGGGCTGGACGTCAAGGTCAAGAGCCCGGCGCTCAAACAGGATTTCCCAGGATTTATCTTCACTATAAATAAGAGGAATCAGCACTGCCGACTCCCCTGTTTTTTCCGGTGAGCGCGGAACACGATCGCTCCAGCTCTTTTTCATTAATTCAATATCTTTTATTCTGTCCGTCATTATTTTATCCTTGATTCTTAATCTCCATGGCTGCAGTCTCCCCTGCGATCCTTCCGGAATTAAGGGCAAATCCGAAGCCGTGGCCGCTCATATTTACATTGTAAATATCCGCATCCGCTCCGCCGAAATCAACTCCCGCCGCAAAGAGATTTTCCACGGGAAGCTGATCTTTGTCAAGGGCGTTGAAATATTCATCCACACGGATACCTCCGTGTGTAATAAGCATATCAACCCCTGCTTTTACGCAGTAGAAAGGCCCGTCCTTCATTTCATGAAGATATCTTATGTCTTTTGCAAAGAGTTTATCCCGTCCTCCCATGCAGAACGTATTGTATTCCCAGATCTCATCTTCAAGGTCTTCAAGCTTAACGCCCATAAAGTCCGCTATTCCCGAAAGGTCACTAGCCTTGCACAAAGTGCCGTCCTTTTGGGCAGCTTCTATTTCACTTTGAAGCTTGCTTTCCGCATCTTCAGGGATATGGATAAGCTCTATCATATCCCTGCCGTCCCTTAATGTCCGCTGTATCATAGCCTCATTAAAGAAAACGTAAACAACAGCCCCGGGTTGACGGAGAGCGGCATTTGCAGCAAGAGCAAAATTATATACGATACCCTCATCACAAAAGCGCTTTCCGAAGGAATTAAGCCAGACATTATAAGGCTTTCCCAAAAGAAGGTTTAAGGGCGCATGACCTGTTATCTTGGGGGAAGCCATTTCCATGGTAAAATTCCCCTCTATATCAGCTCCTGCTTCCTTTGCCATGCGAAGACCGTCGCCTTTGCTTAACATACCCACATTATGAGCGATACGCTCCGGGTCATACTCCGGAAGATATTCCTTTATCATCTCTTCGTTTCCCGCAAAGCCGCCGGAACATATGATTACCTTTCCTGCCGTAACTTCAATATCTTCTCCGTCTTTTGGAGAAAGCACAGCACCGGTTACCTTCTTTCCATCCGTAATAAGGCTCTTTGCGGGAGTCGCTGTTCTTATGTCAACCCCTCGTTCCCTGCAAACTCTTTCGAGAGTGCGCATAACCACACGGCCTGCGTTCTCTTTGGGGGAGGTAATGTGGAAAACCTCGGGGTTTTGGTTTGGGATATGATGCACCACATCATAAAACTCAACTCCCATATCCATAAGCCACTTTATGGTATCTCCACTTTTTTCAATAAGAGCACGGATTATCCTGCCGTCTATCTTCCAATGGGAATAGTTCATGCAATCCCGGAAAACCTCGTCTTTATCCGCAAATATAAGCTTTTGCTTCTGGATGGGGCTGCCTACAGCAAAAATCCCCCTGGGAAAAAGTCCGTTGCCGCCGACAGAACCCTTGCTTTCTGCTACCATGACTTTAACATTCTGCTCGGAAGCTGCGGCTGCGGCTGCCATCCCCGAAGCTCCGCCGCCGATTACAAGTATATCTGTCTTTACTTTTTCCATAGTGACCTCCTTAATTTATGGGGCGACTTTAAATTACGAAAGAAATCCCTTTATTATCATCTCTTCGGCCTCAGCTTCACTAAGTCCAAGGCTCATAAGCTTCATAAGCTGGTCGCCTGCGATCTTGCCAATGGCTGCTTCATGGATAAGCTGCGCATCCACGTGTTTTGCGGTAAGAGCGGGGGTCGCCACGATGATTCCCCTGTCCATGATGATGGAGTCGCATTCCGCATGACCCGAGCATGGTGCATTACCCGACAGGGAGATAGTAACCTCCTGGCGGCTGTCGTCCCTGGCAACGCCCCGGCTTATGATATCGGCCTTTGCTCCTTCTTCATCCATATCTACGGTCATCTTTGCCACGGCGTTCTGCTGTCCTGTCGTCATAAGACTGTCGTGAATGGTAAGGGATGCGCCTTTTTTAAGACGGGCCACAGTGATGCGCTCCGTATCGTCGATTCCGGCTATCTGGGAAGTTTCCATATTCATAAAGGAATCTTCTTCCATATATACTTCGGTAGTAGGATTCATGAACCGCTTACCCCTGCCGTTTCCCTCGCCGTAATGCTTTTCTATATAACGGACACGACTGTCCTTCTCAAGATGAAAGGCATGGATACCGTCGTGGGAGGAATCCTCATCGCCGCAGTTGCTGATGCCGCATCCTGCGATAATGGTAACGTCCGCCCCTTCCCCGATATAAAAATCGTTGTAGACCATATCCTTAAGGCCGCTTTCAGATACCACAACGGGGATATGTACGCTTTCATTCTTTGTACCGGGCTTTATGATAATGTCGATCCCGGGCTTATCTTCCTTCGTTACTATCTCGATATTTGCGGAGGAATTCCTGGCAGCGCTCTTTCCGTTTGCGCGGATATTGTATGCGCCTACGGGAAGGGCATCAAGCTCTGCAACCTGCTTAAGGAGGCTCTTTTCTATTTCATTCATAATGCCCCCTCCTTTGCGTCTGTCTGGTTGAAGTCTGCATACTTTTCGTCCAGCACGGAACAGCCCGCATTTGTAAGCATGCCGTTTTTCAGGTTCTCTATCACCTTTTCCCTGGTATCATACTGCACGACCTCGCCGTCTTTCATATATATGATCTTGTCGGCGATATCGAGGATTCTCTCCTGATGGGAAATAATCACTATGGATCCCGACGTCTTTTCATATAGCTTCTCGAAAACACGGATAAGACTCTGGAAACTCCAAAGATCTATTCCCGCTTCCGGCTCGTCAAACAAAGAAAGCTCCGTCCCCCGGGCTGCTGTCATGGCGATTTCTATGCGCTTCATCTCGCCTCCGGATAAGGTATCGTTAAGCTCGCGATCCTTATAATCCTTGGCGCAAAGCCCTACTTCGCTAAGGATTGAACAGGCTTCGTTCAGCTTAAGGTCGTGCTCCTTTCCCGCAAGCCCCATAAGGTCTTTTACCTTGAGTCCCTTGAAGTGGACAGGCTGCTGAAAGGCATAGCTTATCCCCAGGTTTGCCCTTTCGTTTACGGGCATATGGGTAATATCCGTACCGTTAAAAAGGATTTTGCCTGATGTGGCTTCATATATACCTATAATAAGCTTCATCAAAGTGGATTTTCCCGATCCGTTTGGACCTGTCACCGCAACAAACCTGTCTTCAATCATAAGATTTATATCTTTTAATATTTTGTTCCCTTCTGCTTCAAAGCAGACGTTTTGCAATTCAAGCATTATGTAAACCTCTTTGCCGGTGCGCCATCCGTACCTGCGTCGTATCTTGCGGCGCCGTTATCCGGCATTATCCCTTCGCAACCAGCCTTCCGTGGCAATTCTTATATTTCTTTCCGGAGCCGCAGGGGCAGGGATCGTTGGGATATACCTTTTTGTCCTTGCGCTTTACGGGTCCTTTCTGTGCGGATTCATCCTTGTTTGTCCCGGTGGGCTTTGCCACTTCCTCCCTCTCTACCTTCTGCTCTATGCGCACATGATAAAGGAGACGTAAGACATCCTCCTGGATATTTGCAATCAATCCGTCAAACATATCAAATCCCGCAAGCTTATATTCAACAAGGGGATCCCTTTGTCCGTATGCCTGAAGGCCTATGCCCTGACGGAGCTGATCCATATCATCTATATGATCCATCCATTTGCGGTCTATTACCTTGAGCATAACCACGCGCTCAAGCTCCCGGAATGCCTCTGCCTCGGGGAATTCAGACTCCTTCTGCTCGTAAAGGCGTGCAGCCTCTTCCTTAACATCCTGCTTTATCTGCGCAAGCGACTTGTCATCGCTGTTTTCATGATTCAAAGGACGCACGGGGATAATCGGAACCAAAAGCTCGTTAAAGTCGGCATATCCCCTTATACCCGTTTCCTCATCGACAGATTCGGTGATTGTAGTATCTACAGCCATCTCCACCTCATCGGTAATCATCTTGAAGATAGCATCCCTCATACTCTCACCGTCAAGAACTCTGCGGCGCTCCTTGTAGATAATCTCGCGCTGCTCATTCATTACCTGGTCGTATTCGAGAAGATTCTTACGGATACCGAAGTTGTTGCCCTCTATCTTCTTTTGCGCCTGCTCTATGGAACGGGAAAGCATCTTGTGCTGTATCTGCTCCCCTTCGGGGACGCCCAGGGCATTAAAGACATTTATCATCTTCTCCGAGCCAAAGAGACGAAGAAGATTGTCCTCAAGAGACAGATAAAACTGGGATTCGCCCGGATCTCCCTGACGGCCGGAACGTCCGCGAAGCTGGTTATCTATACGCCTTGATTCATGACGCTCGGTGCCTATTATCTTAAGACCTCCTGCTTCCCTTGCCGCATCGTCAAGCTTGATATCCGTACCGCGGCCTGCCATGTTTGTAGCTATGGTAACCATGCCTTCCTCACCGGCATGCTCTACTATCTGGGCTTCCTTTTCATGGAATTTTGCATTAAGGACCTGATGGTCTATGCCCTCCCTTCGAAGCATGCTGCTTAAAAGCTCCGAAGTCTCTATGGTAATAGTACCTACAAGCACGGGCTGTCCCTTGCTGTTTGCCTCTTTTATGGCATCCACAACGGCCTTGAATTTCTCCTTCTGGGTCTTGTAAACCGCATCCTCCAGATCCTTGCGGACTACAGGCTTGTTTGTGGGGATTTCCACAACATCCATGCCGTAAATATCGCGGAATTCCTTCTCCTCCGTAAGAGCTGTACCTGTCATACCGCATTTCTTGTCATATTTGTTAAAGAAATTCTGGAATGTAATGGTAGCAAGAGTTTTTGATTCTCGCTTTACCTTTACATGCTCCTTTGCCTCGATAGCCTGGTGAAGACCGTCGGAATAGCGGCGTCCCGGCATGATACGCCCGGTAAATTCGTCTACTATAAGGACCTGATCTTCTTTTACCACATAATCCTGATCGCGGAACATAAGATAATGCGCACGAAGAGCAAGGATAATATTGTGCTGTATCTCAAGGTTTTCCGCATCCGCAAGGTTTTCTATATGGAAGAACTGCTCTACCTTCTTTACACCATCTGCGGTCAGATTTACCACCTTGTCCTTTTCATTTACGATAAAATCGCCGCTCTCCTCTATCTCGATACCCATGATGGCATCCATCTTTGAGAATTCGCCGGAAGCTTCGCCCTTTATAAGCTGGCGGGCAAGCATATCGCAGGCTTCATACAGCTGGGTGGATTTACCGGACTGGCCGGATATTATAAGAGGAGTCCTTGCTTCATCGATAAGCACAGAGTCCACCTCATCGATGATGCAGTAGTGAAGACCTCGCTGCACCAGCTGGCGGCTGTATATGACCATGTTGTCCCTTAAGTAATCAAAGCCGTCCTCGTTATTTGTGATATATGTAATATCGCAATTATATGCAGCCTGACGCTCCTCGCTTTTCATTGAATTAAGGACAACGCCTACCGTAAGCCCCAAAAATTCATGAACCGCACCCATCCATTCGGAATCTCGCTTTGCAAGATAATCATTGACGGTGATTATATGAACGCCCTTTCCTTCCAGGGCATTTAAATATGCCGGCAGGGTTGAAACAAGGGTCTTACCTTCACCTGTCTTCATCTCGGCGATACGTCCCTGGTGAAGGATAATGCCGCCTATAAGCTGCACTCTGTAATGCTCCATCCCAAGGACTCTTTTTGCAGCTTCTCTTACCACTGCAAAAGCCTCGGGCAGGATATCATCGAGAGTCTCGCCATCTTCAAGCCGCTTTTTGAATTCCGCTGTCTTTGCCTTGAGTTCCTCATCGGAAAGCTCCTGCATCTTTGGTCTTAAAGCCTCGATTTTATCTACGGTTTTTGACACGAGCTTTACTTCGCGCTCGCTGTGTGTGCCAAATAATTTCTCTGCTAATCCCATTTTATGTAAACCTCTTATTATCTGTTTCCCCTTATAAGCCAAGGTGTGGGCTGTGTTACAAAGCTGGAATCCTTCCCGGTCTTCGCAACGGTTATCTGCGTAACCCTGAGGTTCTTAATGCCGTTTCTCTCGAATATTGCCTTAATAGACGAAAGAACATTAAGATCAAGGGTGTATATGATAAAACTCATATGTGAATTCTTTTTGATAAGGTCTCTTATCTGGTCTTCAAGCTCCTCGGTAGCTACTATGAAAGAAAGCCTGGGCGCCGGCAGGTCTTTTAATGTCTCCTCCCTGACGTCCGTAACGATACGTACATTGCGCACGCCGAATTTTTCCACGTTTTCCCGCATGGAAGCCTCGGAGCCCTTGTCCGGCTCTACGGCTATAATGCATCCGCCATGAGCCATCATGGCAGCCTCTATTACTATGCTTTCAGCGCTTACCAGAAGGATCCTGTCCTCGGAGTCCACTCCCATCATTGTCATGATAACGGCTCTTATCTCGTTACCCACATAATGGATGGGTCCCCTGGCAAAGGCATCGTTTTCTATGCCTATCTTGTAGGACTCATGGGCATTTTGGTTATATATAAGCATAACCGTAGGTCCTGTCACTTCGTCATCTATAAGCTCGGAAATCTTTTTCTTCTCGTAACGTGAAGAAGGCTCAAGACCGTATCCTATAAATACGTCGCATCCCGCATGTCCCGCTTCCCAAATATCATAGAAAAGCCCTCTGTCCCTGCTGTCCGTAAACAGAAGCACGTATTGGTTCATTTCTATGGCAGGAAGAACATTACATTCGTTTTTTACATTATCGAGTATCTTTATCCTGTCCAAAGATACCATGGCAGCATCCGCAAGCAGCGCCGCCCATCCGCTCATTTGACTGTTTGTATAAATATCCGACATAACCGCTCCTTTCAAAAATCACTCATATTCTTCGTAAGCCGTGCAGCATACGGCATATCTACCATCTCTTTGAGCTTCTTTTCTAAATATCATGGCATACTTTTTCCCATGTATCTCAACCTGTTCCACTCTGGTAGAATCATTTTCAAACGCAGTCTTTAACCTTTCCCTCATCCATGCGCCGCTTTCGTTATCGGGCATATTAAACCGGGCTTCAAGGTCTTCCAATGTATCAATCCCGATATTTTTCATGCGTCTTTTGAAAATGTCATTTGTCATCCTTACCTTCAGGGTATCCCCCACCATCTCCCAAACACTTATATAAAGCTCAAGGAGCGGCTTGCCTTTATTGCTGCCCATATTTGCTCCGGGCACCCTGCCCTGTATGGTAATGGATGAAATATTATCATAATATTCCTTAAGATTAACGTCCTCCACAAGGACAATATCTCCCATGGCATCAAGCAGTTCCTCATATTCCATGGGCTTTGCAAAATAAAATCCCTGTATTTTCTCGCATCCTGTGCCAAGGAGAAATTCATACTGCTCCCTGGTCTCTACGCCCTCTACAAGAGACTGAATATCGAGGTCTTTTGCCATCTGTATCATGATCTCAATCATTTTGCGGGAGCGCTTGTTCATTTCAAATTCTTCCAGGAATTCGGGAGCAAATTTAATCACCTCGAAATTATAATCCTTAAGAATATTAAGAGATGAATAGCCGCTTCCGAAATCATCCACCCATACTCTGTATCCGCTGTTTATAAGATTCTGAACCTGGTTTCGCAATTCGCCCGGCTCTTCGATAAGGGCGCTTTCCGTAAGCTCAAAGGAAATAAGATTCTTGGGAATATCATATCTGCTTACGTTTGATTCAATGATTTCCAGCACATCGCAAAGCCAAAAGTCCATACGGGACAGATTCACGGAAATGGGAACAGGTGCTATTCCCCGCTCTATCATATCCGCAATATCCCGGCAGACACGCTCTATCACGTAGGTATCCACCCTGTGAATAAGATGGCTGTCTTCCAAAATCTCGATAAATTCATCTGGAGCAATATATCCCAGCTCATCATCTTTCCAGCGTACCAGCGCCTCTGCAGAGCACATACGTCCCGTTATGGCACGGACAATAGGCTGATAAAACACCACCAGCTTTCTCTTTTCTATCGCATCATCCAGATTCTCATAGAAATACTGCTGCACATACATATTTCGTTCCAGAGATTTATCATAGAATCTGTAGTATTTGTCATATTTATTTTTTATTGATTCGCAGGCGAGCATAGCTCTGTCGCATATAACCGGTACAGAGTCGTCCCCCGGGGCGAACATGGCGACTCCCATCTTGATTTCCTGCGGAGCCCCGAACGCATTGCGCCCGAATTCATGAAGCTCTTCCATTTTCCCGACTACATGAGCCCTGTTTGTCAACACGGCAAATCTGTCCCCTTCAAACCGGGAAGCCAGATCCTTCTTGAAGATGTTTTTGATGTCAGCTGCCAGTTCCTTCAGAAATCTGTCTCCCGCATCATAGCCGTACTGCAGATTATACACGTGAAAATTCTCGATATTTATAAAAACTATCGCAAGCTGGGATATATCACCCGCAGCACTTAACACCTTTGCAGCCCTGTTCATAAAATGAAGCTTGTTTGGGAGCTTTGTCAGTATATCAAGGTCGTTTGTCTTGTACACAAGATCCCAGTCGCCGGTCACAATACCTGATATATCTTCCTTAACATAAGGGGCTCCCACAACGCAGTCCTTCCCCAGCCTCTTTGCTTCATACAGCTTCTGGTCTGCCGATACGGACATAAGCCTGAAATCTTCTGCCGACTCTATCAGCCCTGCCACAAAGCCGCAGCTGCAGGTAAGGTAGAGCTCCTGATGATTGCCGGAGCTTATTTCATGGATATGCTGCCTGCACTCTTCCATGTTCTTTCTGAATTCATCCTCGGAAAGGGGCGAAACAATGACAAACTCGTCACCGCCGTATCTGTATACCCCTTCTTTGTCGAAGTGCTCCTTAAGGACTGCGGCAAACCTTGCCAAAACATCATCTCCGAATTCATGACCGAAGGAATCGTTAAAATATTTAAAGTCATCCACATCCATCATGGCTATGACCATTTCCTTGCCGTTATAAGAAGCCTCATCTTCCAAAAGAGCATGCCTGTTTTTAAGACCGGTCAGAGCATCATGAGTAGACATATCTTTAATGATGATTTCATTTTGACACGATTTTAACCTGTCATAATATACGTTTATGCACAGGAACATAGTAATAGCGCAGAATATGAGTATATTAAGAATAACCATTCCGCTTAAGGAAGCATGCATGCTGCTTATTACACAAAAAAATACTCCCTCCGCAAGATAAACTATAAATTCAAATGTGGGGTTAACAGATACAATAGCCGGAACCGCAAGGCTTATTATTAAATACACGAGCAGATTGCCGGCGCCGTTTATACTGTAAAGCAAAACACATGCAGCTGCATAAAACAAAGGAACGGAATAAGTCGCCGCAAAAGCAAAGTATCTCCCGTATTTATTGGCAACAAGATATCCCCCGCACAAAAGGATCACAACGACTCCGTATATAAAAAGAGCTGTCGCAAGCCCTCTGATTATCAAAGTGCTGTCGGTTCTGTTGTTTATACCAAGGCAGCTGCTTATAAGTCCCAAAAAAGAACCGGAACCCATGGAAGGATTTATCATCTGGGCATTAGGATTGTCAACGTATGTTTTAAGATCGGGTTTTCCGGCATCCGGCGCATCTTCTCCCGCTAAGGAATCCTCACCTATTCCTCCGGGAAGCACATCATCCGCCCTTCCCCCTATGCCTTTTTCATTGGCGAATTCTTCGGTTTGTTCCGGCACGTCCGTAATATCCGTGACATTATCCATTCCGGGCATCACAAGTATATTTACAAAAAGAAAGACAGAAAAAGCCATGACGGCAAACGCCCCCATGAGTATGACTTTTATATTTATCCTGTCCATCCCTATACTCTCACCGGGCGTAAGCCGGACAAGACCAAGTCTTTCCTTCCATTTGGTGTTCATTATCTGCTTTTCCTCCATCAAAAGGAGGTGTCATTCCGACAACCCCCATGAACCATAAGGATATCACATTTTCAATGATTTGTGAATAGAAATTCTGTCAAAAAGCATTGTCAGATATCTCATAAAGGGCTCCGTAGCTATGGCAAACAGCGAAAACAGCATAATGCATTCTTTTGATATGGTGGTTATGGCAAAAAGATCGTGGAGGAAATATGCGAATATACCAAATCCAACGACACATCCCGTAACAACAATCCAATGAAATTTGTTCATAGGACTTGATATCCTTATAAGTATCATAAAGCCTACGATTGCCATAAGAAAAGTAGATGCTACGGATACATCTTCCGACGATACGGAAAAAGTCTCTGCAAACACTACAAGAGCCGCTATAACAAAGAAATTCGTAAGAGCCGCAGGCATGGCCTTAAGCACCACTCTTGCAAGGAAACGATCCTGTATACGCTTGGTATTGGGCTCTATGGCAAGGCAAAACGCAGGAGCGCCTATAGTAAACAGGCTTATAAGCGATATCTGTGAAGGATTCAGAGGATAAGTCATAACGCTTAATATAGAGAATACGGCAAGCAGCAGGGAAAAAA
This sequence comes from uncultured Lachnospiraceae bacterium, assembly GCA_905236845.1. GTDB lineage: Bacteria > Bacillota > Clostridia > Lachnospirales > Lachnospiraceae > RUG14243. The sequence goes on from CAJOQM010000031.1 coordinate 50,152, forward strand.
TATTTTTCACCAGAAACAACGTCGCAGAGCGCTCAAGATTGTTTATACACTGACGCCCTTCTGCTACTATAGACGGCATCTTCGCAAAATCCGAATCCAGAAGGACTACCTGGGCTGCCTGGGCTGCGGCATCGCTCCCGGCCGCCATGGCGACAGAGCAGTCCGCACTCTTCATGGCGAGGATATCGTTTACCCCGTCTCCTGTCATTGCCACGGTATGACCCTGTTTCTTTAATGAACGTATAAGTTTTTGCTTTATTTCAGGCGTACTCCTGCCAAAGACGGTATACTTCTTTGCCGCTCCGTATATATCCTCATCGCTTTTCAGCAAGCCGCAGTCTATGTATTTATCCGCATCGGGAATCCCCGCCTTAACAGCTACTTCGCTTACGGTCATGGGATGATCTCCGGAAATAACCTTTATATTTACTCCCTGTCTGCGGAAATAATCCAATGTAGCCGGGGCATTTTCCCTTATGGGATTCATAAGGAGTATGAACGCAGCTGCCTGCGGATCGTCTGCGGATGTAAGGGGAGAATCGGCATTTACGGCTCTCCCCGAGGGAAGGGATGCAAAGACCATCACCCTGTATCCCTTTGCCGCATAGCCTTCCACCTTTTCTTTAAAGGAGACATAATTTGTGCCCAAAACCCTGTCCGGCGCTCCCAGAAGATAAGTATCATCATTAAAGCTTACGCTGCTGTATTTAAATCTCGAAGAAAAAGCCATAAAGGAAGCAGCCTTCCTTCGGGAGGATGTCTTGAAATAATCCCGCATGGCGAGCATTGTCGCATTGTCATCGGGAAGGACATTTATATAATCACTGATAATATTATAAACAGGCTGCTCCCCTGATATCTCTTCATCCGAATCTGCGGCTACGGCTTTTGCCACAAGCATGGAATTGTCCGTAATGGTTCCTGTCTTGTCAAGACAAAGTACATCAACCCTCGCAAGAGTCTCTATGCTTTTCATATCGTGAAGCATTACCTGCTTTGAGGCAAGCTTTCCTGCGCTTACCACAAGCACCATGGACACAAGAAGATACAGCCCCTCCGGTATCATGCCCACAAGAGCCGCTACCATACTTGTAACAGATGTAGTTATATCCGTCCCCGCAGAGACATATTGCTGGTAGAAAAGACCGATACCCACAGGGATAATAGCTATTCCGGCTGCTATGACCACCCGGTTTATATCCCGGACCATCTCGGACTGCTCGCCTGCATTCATCTTCTTTGCCTTAACCATAAGGCGCGAAATATAGGAATGTGCCCCTACTGCCGTAAGCACTGCCACACATTCTCCGGACACAACAAAGCTCCCGCTCATAAGTCCATCGTCGGTTTTCTTGAGTATCTCATCAGCTTCACCCGTGAGCAAAGCCTCATTTACAGTGACTTCTCCCTCTATAACTATGGCATCTGCGGGAATCTGACTTCCGGAAGAAAGCCTTATGTAATCGTCAAGCACCAGCTTTTCCGTAGGGATATCAAATTCCTTCCCGTCTCTTATGACCCTGGCGACGGGCTGGTTTAAGAGGGAAAGCTTGTCTAACACCTTCTTTGCGCTTAACTCCTGGATAATACCTATAAGAGTATTTGCAACCACAACAAACATAAAAGTAAGGCTTCTGAAATCCCCTACAAGAATCACAAATACAGCAAGAACAGTGAAGATCAGATTAAAGTATGTAAAGACATTTTCTTTTATAATATCCTTTTGTGTCTTTGCGCTGCGGTCAGGCTGAACATTTGTCTGCCCGGCTCTCTGACGTTTTATTACTTCTTCTTTAGATAAACCCGTAACCATATAGCCCTCTCCATTGTTAATTTCGCACAAAACACTCGTTCGATTATTGTGCTATGTAAACCACCCTAAAAAGGGCTTTTTCCGTGGACAAAGTGGATAAGTGTGTGCATAAGTAAAGGTTTTTGCGTTTTTTAAATCAAGTTTTGTGGATAATTGGAAATCCCTTTAAATTGGGATTTCTTAATTTCGGCAATTTTTTTGTGAATATTTTCACGCCTTTTCCGGCAACTTAAAATACCAAACGGAGCCGTAAAAAAACGGCTCCGTACAAGGTGTAAATTCTGAATATTTATAATGATTAAAAGATTCTTCTAACAGTAATTATCTTGCGGTAATTAACATCAGTGCCTTTCTTTATGCCGGACTTTTTATTGCTGGCGTGAACTATGGTTCCGTCTCCGCAATAGATTCCCACATGACCGCTGTAGCAAACTATATCGCCGGCCTTCATATTGCTGACCTTTACAGACTTGCCCACGCTTCTCATAGAAGAAGAAGAATGGGGAAGGCTGACTCCGAAATGCTTGTATACAGCCATTACAAAGCCGGAGCAGTCTGCTCCCTTTGTAAGGGACGAACCGCCGTATTTGTACGGATTACCAACATACTTAAGAGCATACGCAACTACTTCAGAGCCGGAATAGGAAGAGGACTCGTCCTCATCATCCTCATCGTCGGATGATTCTTCCTTTTCATCCTTTGAAGAAGTCTCTTCTTTATCCTCATCCTTATCGTCGGACTTATCCTTTTTGGAGTCGTCCTTTTTGGAGTCGTCCTTTTTGGAGTCGTCTTTTTTGGAATCATCCTTTTCGGAATCATCCTTGTCCTTCTTATCGCTGTCTGAATCATCGTCCTTTTTCCCGGATGAATCTTCGTCTTTCTTGGAATCATCATCTTTCTTTGATGATTCTTCCTTCTTTGAAGAGCTCTCATCCTTTGATGAGTCCGAATCGTCAGATGCTTCAGCAGCCTTTTGGGAGCTTAAGGATGACTCGCCAAAATCATTAAAAGCCTGCTCTTCGCTTACCCAATATGCTTTGACATAATCTGCGCTTACATATCCGTCGCCTGATGCAAGCTTGTAGAATCCATTTTCTTCACCTGAAAGCTCAAGCTCCTCGCCCTCGGGAAGAAGCGCTAAAACCTTTGCGTCCGTATCTGCTGCAGATCTTATCTTCAATGTAGAGGTACCAACAACCGTACCTACCATTATCTCGCCGTCATGATTCTCTTCTTCGGCTTCCTCGGTATCTGCGGTGTCTCCGCTCTGCTTCCCGTCTTGAGCTGCCGTTATCGCATCACCTACGTATTGAATAATCTGGGCGCCGGCACCTCCGGATGAAGATGTTCCTTCCTGCGCCTCAACATTTTTGTCCACATACTGCTCTATCTGGCCGCTGGCGCCGGCACTGTATGTTTCATTTTCGGGTTCTTTAACCTGAGCTGAATCCGACGTGGATACTCTTATCTGGGATACCCCGTTATCTGTAGCTACATATCCTTCGAGTGTACCGCCCGCTCCGGCTGCACTTCCGGCAAGAACGGGAGTAACCGCCTGGCTTAAGGCTGTGGAGCCCGCTACCAGACATGTGGCGGTAGCCATCAATCTCATACGATTCTTCATAATTTTCGTATTCTCCTGTAAACAATTCATGTATTGCGCATATTTTTGCAACAATTCCGTAACATTTTAACACCGCCCCTAAAGCCAGTCAAGTATTTTTGTGTTTTTTCACACTTTAACTCTATTTATTTAATAAATATTTTATTAATGGTGTACAAAGCGATTTTTAGCTATCCCGTCACATTATACAACACCATGTATATGACGCTTATCAAATACACAAGTATTAGTGCTCCGGAAAAAATTCTTTCTGCCGGTCTCTTAACATCTTTTTCTTTTAAAACATCAATAAAAATCTCATTCCTACCCGAGGTTTTGATCGTCAGATATACAAAAACCACGCACAGAAGGGTGAATATGACAACGGAAGCAATCGCTCCCGCATAAATACCTCCGGGCACCCCCGCATTATTATATTCTGATATAATATCTTCTATATTGACTGCGGTGCTCGAGGATTCATCTGCACTCCCGCTTATTGTATATTCCAAAAAAACCGATATCCCGTTTATAACGGCGTGCCCTGTCATGGAAGACAAAATACTCCCTGTCGCCTCAACAAGCAGACACAAAAACATTCCCACAACAAAGGTGTCCAGAAGCTTTGTGGAATTCAGATGGAAAAGGGCAAACAAAATAGACGACAAAACCGAAGCTCTCCAGAATCCGTTGGGCCGGTATCCGGAATATATAAATCCCCGAAATACTACTTCCTCGCATACAGAAGGCACTATCACAAGCAGCACCACGGATACAGGAAGCGAATATTCACCCATAAGGGACAACGTATCCGCAGATGTCTGACTGTCCATAAGCAGCCTGTTTAACATATTAAGAATCGTTCCCAGAGGATAAAAACAAAATGCCGCCATAAAAACCCAGACAAGCGAAGCAGGCTCTATGGGATTTATCCTGTATACGCTGCTTACCTGTACGTTATTCCTGTAAGTGGTGATAACGGGAATCCCCAAAAGAAGTATCTGGGAGATAAGAACCTCCTGAACCACGGTTATTTCAAATTCCGAGAGAAGCCCGTATACAAGATAGCTGCCCGAAATATACAATACCATGACCATAAGGACCATTCTGTTCATATATACATTATGAGCTCTCATGACGTTCTCCGTATCGAATGATCGGTAATCACGATCTTTCTTTCCTTATACAGCCTGCCCACGGCTCTTTTAAAAGCAGCTTTTGACAAACCGGTTTCTTCCTTTATAAGAGCGGGATCTGCCTTGTCATTAAAAGGAAGCTCGCCATTATTTTCATCTATGAGACGCATTATGGATTCGGCATCATTATCCATCTGCATATAAGCCTTCTCACGAAGGGAAAGGTCGAGCTTGCCGTCCTCTTTTACCATAGCCACGCGGCAGGAAACTATCTGCCCCGGCTTTAATGCCGCCATATTTTCAGAGGGAGGGATAAGCCCCGAATACATATCATCCACAGCGGCGTAAGCCCCGAAGCGCTCGCTTACATCATAGAGCCTCGCCTCTACCCTGTCGTCAATTCTATAAGGTGAATTTAATTTAAGATAAGGGTAAACTTTCATCGTAGCAGCAAGGCGCTCGCTCTTATCTATGTAAAGGGCGCAGAGAACTTCGTCCCCTTTCTTCACCTTTATCGTCTGCTCCTTAAAAGGAAGAAGAAGATCCTTTTCCAAGCCCCAGTCAAGGAATGCGCCTATGCGGGTAGTCTGCTTCACAGCAAGCACAGCCGTCTGCCCCAGTGTGATAAGGGGGTGATTGACGGTGGCTATAGGTCTGTCAGAGGAGTCTTTATATAGGAAGACTTCCAGTTCATCGTCGGTCTTAGCGCCTTCCGGCGCCTGCTTTTTCGGAAGCAGGACCTCCTCCGTCCCATCGGTCAGATAAAGCCCGAAATCCACTCTTCTTTTAATTTTAAGCTTTTGCAGCTTTCCCAGTTCCATTATTACCTCACAGAAAAATATGATTAAGTCGCCAAAATAAGCACATTATACTCTGCATAGTTGATTTGTGCAAAATAAGCAGGGCTTGTTTTGCGGCCGGCATTTAGGCGGCGTATTATGGCGACTTAATCATGTAATCTCAATAGTTACGGCGTCTTCGCCCGCATCGTTTCGAAGCGCTACATAAACCGCCTCATCATCTGCCTTTGTATAGGCGTGAATCTTCTCGCCGTACAGCACGGACTTCGTAAAGAGAACCCGCATTCTTTTCATTTGTCGGTCGCTCGGAATATATTCCTCCGCAAGCCTTATATATACGGTATTATTCACATGACCGTTATAATCAAGGTCGCAGCGCCTGATTTCAAAATCCTGCCGGTGGGTAAGGTCATCGGGCATTTTGAGCTTTCGTCCCTTGGGATTTATGTCATAACGCTCTTCCATATCAGGCTCATAGGCTTTGATGACTTCATCGGGAATGTGAGCCATCCTGGCATTTTTGCGATCCATGTAGACCCACATACTTTCAGCAGCTATTATGACTTCCCCTGTCTCGTCCTTGATTATAAAGTTTCTCTCTCCCAGATACCCCTTTATCCTGTAGGGAATAGTCCCTATAGTTAATTTCTCACTGGACTTGGGGATGCGGTTTACTATCATCTCATAGTATGCCACTACCCAGCCGGAGCTATGCTGCAGGAGATAATCCATACCCACACCACGGGCTGAGGACTGGAATTCCGCACAGTCCTGAAATTCGCCAAAAAGGGCTCCCGGTGTCAGGAACCCTTTATCATCGACCTGTGATATGCCTATCATTTTGTCGTATGAAAACATTAATCTAACCTTCTACCTTTTCAAAATCACTTGCGGGATGCCCGCACAGGGGACAGACAAAATCCGCCGGGAGCTCCTCTCCTTCATATTCATAGCCGCAGACAGTGCAGCGCCAGATGGTCTTACCTGTGCTTACGGTCTGTTCGGGCTTTGGCTTTATATTTGACTGATAATAAGTATATGTAGCCGAAGGCACATCGCTTATTATATCCATATCGGCTGCGGAACAGATAAAGAGGGTATGGCTTCCCAGGTCCTTCGTATCTGTGACCTTGCAGCTAAAGAAGGCGTTCGTCCCCTTCTCAATGGCAAGGGCTCCGTTTGCAGTCCTTCTAACATCCGTAAAATCTGCAAATTTGTCCACATCCCGTCCCGATTGAAAGCCAAAATGCTTAAAAAGCTCAAAATCCGCATCTTCGGAGATAACCGAAGCCGTTAATATTCCTGATTTTTCAATCATATCGTGGGTATAATTGGTCTTATTTACGGCAAGGGCAAGGCTTAAGGGGTCTGACCCCGCCTGGATAAGGGTATTCGTAATGCAGCCGTTATCCCTGCCGTCAAGGCTTGATGTCACCACAAAGAGTCCGTACGAAAGATTCCTCAAAGCTTTATCGTTCATTTTTCTACCTCCGGATAAAAGGGCAGACTACCGTTTGCCCGAATATTATACACCATTAGCAAACCTTTGACAAATAGGAAATTTAAGCGGATAATGTTGGGCATGGACAATACAAAGATTGCTTTAATACAATTGCATAGCGGTAAGGATGCGCTTTTAAATCTGGATAATATAAAGACTCTGGTAGCGCAGGCCGCATCAAATGGGGCAAAGCTTGTTATGCTGCCTGAGGTATGCGATTACACAGATACGAGATACGGCGCTGAAATTACCGGGGTTTTTCGCGAAGCGTTTTCGGAGCTTGCCTGTGAACACGGAATCTATCTACACGGAGGCAGCATACATGAATATACGCCTGATATGTCTGACGCAGGGCAAAAGCCGTATAACACTACGTTTTTCTATGATCCTTCGGGGGCTGAGATTGCTTCCTATAGGAAGATTCATATGTTTGATGTAGAGATAGCAGACGGACCAAGCCTTTGCGAATCCCATATATTTTCCGTGGGAGATTCGATTTCCTGTGCGAATACGGTCTTTGGAGCTTTGGGTCTATCTATCTGCTTTGATCTGCGTTTTCCTGCACTGTATCACGATATGGCGCTTTCCGGTGCGACTATCCTATGCTGTGCGGCGAATTTCACAAAGCCCACAGGCGAAGCGCACTGGGAGGTATTGCAGCGCGCCCGGGCCATAGAGACAGGCTCTTATGTCCTTGCCTGCAATCAATGTGGTCAAAAGAAGGACTTTACATCATACGGGCATTCCATGGTTATAGACCCCTGGGGGCGGATTGTCGCCGAAGCCGGAGATGCTAAGGAAATCATCTATGCCGACATCGACCCGGACTACCCCGCAAGGGCAAGGCGCCAGATACCGGTAATTGGCGTTAAGCGGTAAATGCCGGCGGGAGGGGAGGAAAGCCTTGTTCACATCCCTCATTAAGCACTTTCTTGCTTTAATAATATGACGACAACCTGCGTCACTACCTTTGTCTCGCTTCGGAGTATTCGGACGGCGTTCCTCCCCATTGCGAAAAAACGATATTTATGGTATGATTTCGCCCGACGCTGTTAATCGTGTATTTTATATAGAAAGGAAAAATCATGTACATCACATGCCTTGATTTAGAGGGGGTATTGGTCCCCGAGATATGGATAGCATTTGCAGAGGCTACGGGCATCCCCGAGCTTAAGAGGACTACGAGGGACGAGCCGGATTATGATAAACTCATGCAATACAGGCTTGATATCCTGGACAAGAACGGTCTCGGTCTAAAAGAAATCCAGGATACCATCGCTACCATCGATCCCCTGCCCGGGGCAAAGGAATTTCTGGATGCGCTCCGTGACATATCACAGGTCATAATCCTAAGCGACACATTTACCCAGTTTGCAAAGCCCCTTATGGAAAAACTGGGCATGCCCACCATATTCTGCAATACCCTGGTAGTATCCCCCGACGGGAAGATTACCGACTACAAGCTCCGCCTGCCGGACGGCAAGCGAAAGACGGTAAAGGCTCTGCAATCCATAGGGTATGATACCATAGCCTCGGGCGACAGCTATAATGACCTCGGAATGATTGAGTCGTCCAAAGCCGGCTTCCTTTTCCGTACAACGGATCAGCTCAAGAAGGACTATCCCAACGTTCCCGCATATGAAACCTATGATGAACTGCTTGGTGCAATAAAGAAAGTGCTGGATGCGGAATGATTTTCTATGTCTGTCGTGCGGATTTGCAGAAATGCCATTTTCACACGACAGGAATCCCCTCGGCTGTCGTGCGGATTCTTATAAATTACGATATATACGTGTTTTGTAAGAAATTCCTCGCCGGCAAGTAAGGGGTGTAGACGACTTTTTCTTATATATCACTGATTTTCAGGCAAAATGTAAGAAATTTCGCCGCTTGAAGTAATCTTTTCTCCTGCCCGACCGGCTAATAGGCCATAAAAATTCTTATATTTACTCCGATTTAAGGTATTTATAAGAAAATCTCAAATTTCGTTCGGAAAACGGGTGGGATTTTTTCTTATATTTTGCCTCTATAACACGCGTATATAAGAAAGCCAGCCCGGCGGTGGGCTGGCATGAGATATGAATTACAGGAATTCTATTAATTTGACGCCTTCTTATTAAAAAAAAGAAAAATATTCAGAAATATACAGCGGATATTAGCCATATGCATACATTGAACGGACATACACTTAATTTTAGTGCGACAACAAGTTCCGCAGGCTCCCATACCCACACGGGAACTCCGTATCAATTTTATGGTTGTGCTGGTAGTAGCGCAACGACTGATTCAAGAGGTTGGGCAGAAACCGGAGTATCTACTGGTTCGGCTGGCTCTCACACGCATACAGTATCAGGCACAACGGGAAGCAATAGCGATAACACGTCGGCTGCATCGACCAGCTATTCAGGTTACGCAGGTTCGATTGGAAACGCCACGGGTGCGAATCTACAACCGTACATCACACGCTATATGTGGAAGAGGACGGGGGTGATTTAAAAAGGCAAATGAATAAGGGCGGTTAAGCCACCCTTATTTGTTTTAGAGAGAGTATGAGTTGATAAAATCTTTATATGAATTAGGCACAATGGTAACATAATCGTTGTTTTCGTATATTGTTGGAAATGAGAAATTGCCAATATAAGTATCACCAGAATCCAATCCTGTTATCCATTTACCTCTAACTGCTATAATATCACCATTGGAATCATACATAATAACCGTGACCATTATATCCTGAATATCTTTCTTTGAATTGTTTTTCACCTCGTAATAATAATTATCAGATTGAGTAGAGATGGTTACATCTGTGTTTTTGACATATTCTTTGTAACCGCTTGTATAAGGTTTTATCTTTGAGTTTATACTACTTGTGTCATTGACTGCATGACTTAATTCAAATATACAAGCTCCTTTTTTTGATAAACCTCGTATGTCTTCATCATCTGAATATTTATTTCCATCAGTACCTGTATAATTAAAGGAAATGTCAGCGTCTAAAGTTAGTTTGCCTTTATACTTAACAAGTACATATGTGGATGTATAGTCATCCTCGGTACAATTGAAATAGGGGGTGCGGACGTCTTTTTTGAAAAATCAATCACATCCGCAGTTTCTTCTATATGTGTTTTGTAATTGACTCCCAGGCATATGATATCCTG
>CAJOQM010000032.1 GCA_905236845.1 uncultured Lachnospiraceae bacterium
GCGTAATGGTAATCATTGCTGCTATAAACGTGTTTCGCCACAGGGCAAATATCAAAAGGCTTATTGAGGGCAACGAGAATAAATTGTCATTTGGAAAGAAGGAAGATTCATGATAAAAGCAGCTGTTATGGGTGCGGGAAGCTGGGGCATAGCTTTGGCTACGGTCTTAAAGGCAAACGGGCATGAGGTCATAGTCTGGTGCCGCAGAAAAGAGCAGGCAAAGGAGCTTACGGAAACCTGTGAATTAAAGGACAAACTTCCCGGAGTTATCCTGGATAAATCCATCAAATATACATCCGATATGAAAGAAGCGATGTCCGGAAAGGATATGATAATAGTCGCAGTCCCTTCAAAAGGTGTGGCGCAGGTAGGCCGCATGATGAATGAATATTGTGATGCGGATCAGCTTGTGGTGGATGTTGCAAAGGGCATAGAGGAGGATTCTCTTCTTACCATGTCGGGCGTACTTAAAAGGGAATTGCCGGATTGCCGTATAGGCGTGCTGTCGGGACCTTCCCATGCGGAGGAAGTGGTGCGCAAAATGCCTACATCCCTTGTGGCGGGAGCCCGCAGGCAAAAGGACGCCGAATATATTCAGAATGCATTTATGAATGACTATATACGCGTGTATACAAGCCCCGATGTCCTTGGAATCGGTCTGGGAGGCGCTCTTAAAAATGTGATCGCTCTTGCTGCGGGAATGGCGGACGGTCTTGGATACGGCGACAATACAAAGGCTGCCCTTATTACTCGGGGCATTAAGGAGATAAGCGCTCTTGGACTTGCCATGGGAGCATACAAGGAAACGATAGAAGGCTTAAGCGGTATGGGAGATCTTATCGTGACCTGCGCTTCCATGCACAGCCGAAACCGAAGAGCCGGTATCCTTATCGGTCAGGGAAAGACCACGGAAGAAGCAATCGCCGAAGTAAAAATGGTAGTCGAAGGAATATACAGCGCCAAGGCGGCCTGCTCTCTGGCAAAGCGCTATGATGTGGAGCTGCCTATTATAGATGCGGTAAACAAAGTCCTTTTCGACGGAGAAAAAGCCAAAGACGGCGTATATAATCTTATGCAGAGGGATAAAAAAAGCGAACATACAAAGCTTATGTGGGAGGAATAGGATGAAAATATCAATAAAAAAGCTTAATGAAGACGCCCGTATTCCCGTAAGGGGATCTGATGAAGCGGCAGGATATGACCTTTATGCCGCATCCTGTGACCCGGTAACTATCGCTCCCCACAGTACCGTTATGGTAGGAACCGGGCTTGCGGCGGCTATTCCTTCGGGGTATTTCGGCGCCATATTTGCAAGAAGCGGCCTTGCCTCAAAGCAGGGGCTTCGCCCTGCAAACTGCGTGGGGGTAGTGGATGCGGATTACAGAGGGGAGATAATAGTCGCCCTTCATAATGATACGGATGAAAACCGCACAATAGAAGCTCATGAGCGCATTGCCCAGCTTGTTATAATGCCTTTTGTAGGGGCGGATTTTGTGGAGACCGAAGATCTATCCGATACCGAAAGGGGAGAAGGCGGCTTTGGAAGCTCGGGAAAGCTGTAGCATGGCTTATCTTGCCTTTCGAAGCATTGAATAATGCTTTAAATCAGAATTAGGCACAAGACCTGTTTCGACAAGGTCAAAGCCGTAATGCTCGTATCTGGGAACATTGTTTTTGTCGTGTGTTTCCAGATAGCAGTCTGCGCCTATACTGTCAAAATACGACAGAGGCGGTCTCATAAGTTCAGACATAACGCCTGTTTTCTGTGCATCTTCACGAACCGCAAGGTCGTAAAGATACCAGGTATCTTCTTGGATATGACGTTCTTTAAGCTTGTTTGCATAGGCCTCATATGAAAGCATACGGGGAATATAAGGTAAAAGCTTTATTCCTCCGTTTACCAGAAAAGGTATTATATCAGTACCGGTAAAATCAGCCTTCATCCATACGGCAACGCCCTTTACGTCGCTGCTGTCCGCAAGTATATATGATTTTCCCAACAGCGCCGAAAAATCTGCATTCCACAAGGCGCGAAGCTGCTTTTTGGGCTCGGGGTTTTCTGTTTTTATATTGCTATCCATATAGAGTCCTCATCTTTTAATATCTGCCATATTATATAGAAAAAAATATTTAAGCGCAAGTAAAACGACGACGACCGGATAAGTTGATGCGTTTGATGCGTTTATCCTGGCGATGGGAATCGCACGGCTTATATTACATACTTTTTGTCTATAAATTATTGCAAAACTTTATGAATTGTTGTAAAATAATATACAACATTTTTGGACGGCGAAGTATAGTTTTATTGTTTGTTTTCAGACGATTAAAACCATGGATAATAATCTGGATATTGAAATAGAAAGATTTTCGGAAGGAACCTGTTATACGGCATACAGGCTTTTCGGGGTACATGCAGATGGAAACGGGGCTCTTACATTCCGGGTATGGGCTCCTGATGCAGAATGTGTACATCTGGTGGGAGATTTTAACGATTGGAATATATCTGCTGCGCTCATGGAGTGCATTAGAGAAGGGGTATACGAAATCACTTTGAAGGATATCCCTTTGTATTCCAATTATAAATATGCAGTGACCCGAAAAGACGGTTCGGTTTACCTTATGGCGGATCCATATGCTTTCCATGCGGAGACAAACGGCGGAAGCGCATCAAAGGTGTGGTTTGAAAAAGAGCCGTTTAAATGGGAAGACGAAGAATATCTGGAGCAAAGGCACGGGAGGGATTCGGAAAAAAGTCCCGTTAATATATACGAGGTGCATGCTGCAGGATGGCGCAGGTGCGAGGATGGAAGCTATTATGATTATGAAAAGCTTTCTTTGGAGCTGGTGCCTTATGTAAAGGATATGGGATATACCCACATCGAATTTATGCCGCTTATGGAATATTCCAATGAGGATTCTCTTGGCTATGAGACGACGGGATATTTTGCATTGACATCAAGATTCGGTACGCCGGAAGGCTTTATGAAGCTGGTTAATCAGGCGCATAAAGCAGGGGTAGGAGTAATTCTTGACTGGTCTGCGGGGAAAGAGGGAGAGTTTGATTATCTTAAAGGACAGGTTAGATCTTTTATTCTTTCTTCTGCAATGTATTTGCTTAAGGAATGCCATGCAGATGGGCTTCGCATAGGGAATCTCATTGCTTTCAGGAATGAAGCCGGAGATACGATATTAAAATCCCTTAGCGAAATGGTAAGGATCCATGTGCCTGATGCGATTATATGTGCAGCGGGAGCCGGTATGGGGCAGATTGTTACGAAAGAGCCCTGCGAAGGCGGTCTGGGACTGGATTATATGTGGAATGACGGTTGGACAAAAGATACTTTATCCTATATTTCCACCGACCTTTTCTTTAGAAAGCAGCAGCACAACAGGCTTACGTTTCCTTTGAGCCACGCTTATTCTGAAAGGCATCTTATCAGCGTCTCTCACAAGGATGTGGGCAGAGGGTTGAAATCTCTTATAGACAAGATGCCCGGAGAATACGAAGAGAAATTTGCGGGACTTCGGGGTTTTATGATGTTTTTCATGAGCCAGCCCGGAAAGAAGCTGATTTTTATGGGAAGCGAATTCGGGCAGTTTGATGAGTGGGATTATAAAAGGGGACTTGAGTGGAACCTTTTGGATTATGAAACTCATAAAAAGACATTGGAATATGTAAAGGATTTGAATTATTTTTATCTCGAACACCCGCAGCTTTGGGAGATAGACAGTTCCTGGAAGGGCTTTCAGTGGATAAATGCGGAGGATTCGGAGAATAGTGTTATTTCTTACTGGCGCATAGCTTTCGACGGGAGCAGACTTATGTTTGCGGTGAATTTCTCCGGCTCTGCAAAGGAAAGATACAGGATAGACGTGCCCGATGAAAGGGTATATAAAGAGATAATAAACTCTGATGAAGAAAAATACGGCGGCAGCGGGATGGTAAATCCCTGCGATATCACGCCGGTTAAATATCAGGGAAGCCGGAGGGGGCAATATATTGAGGTGAATCTGCCGCCCTTTGGAGCGGTTGTTTTGGAGTAAAGTATAGTAGTTGAAAGGAGGGATGCTTTATGGCTGTCAGAAAAGAATGTATAGCTATGCTTTTGGCGGGAGGCCAGGGGTCGAGACTTTATCCCCTGACAAAATTTCTGGCAAAGCCTGCCCTGTATTTCGGAGGAAAATACAGGATTATTGACTTTCCTTTGTCAAATTGCATAAACTCAGGGATAGATACCGTGGGGGTTCTCACGCAGTATCAGCCCCTGGAATTAAACGACTATATCGGAAATGGCGGCCCCTGGGACTTGGACCGAAATAACGGCGGAGCCCACGTGCTGCCGCCTTATCAGAAAACCGAGGGTACGGACTGGTATAAGGGCACGGCGAACGCCATATACCAGAATATTCCTTTTATGGAAAAATTCAGTCCGAAATATGTGGCGATTCTGTCCGGTGACCATATATACAGGATGGATTATAATGCCATGCTGAAAAAACACAAGGAAAAGAATGCCGACTGTACCATAGCCGTGATCGATGTGCCCATAGAGGAGGCATCCCGCTTTGGCATCCTTACTACGGACGAGAACGACAGGATCATAGAATTTACCGAAAAGCCCGAGCATCCAAACAGCACAAAGGCTTCCATGGGTATATACATTTTCAGCTATGATATAATGAAGCGTTATCTGGAGGAAGATGATAAGGATCCTTCTTCCGACAATGACTTCGGAAAGAACGTGATACCAAAGATGCTTAATGACGGGTGCTCCATGTTTACCTATGGCTTTTCCGATTATTGGAAGGATGTGGGAACCATTTCTTCCTTCTGGGAAGCAAATATGGATCTTTTGAATCTCGACGGCGGAATGAAAATCACGGATTCTTCGGTTCAGAGGATATATTACAGGCATGAACCCAGACAGCCGCATTTCATAGGGGAAAATGCACGGGTCATAAATTCAATGATAGCCGAGGGCTGTGAGATATACGGAACCGTGGAAAATTCCATTATCTTCGGAAATGTCCATGTGGAAGAGGGAGCCATGGTAAGAGACAGCGTTATCATGCCGGATACCAGGATTCGCCGCAATGCCATGGTGAATTTTTCAGTGCTTTCCACCCGGATAGATGTGGGAGAGGGAGCCGCCGTGGGAGAACCGCTGGAGATTGCAAAGGGCAGTATTACCGTGATAGGTGAAAATACCGTTATTTCAGACGGTGTAAGCATTCCTGCGGGAGCGAGCATCGAAGAAGGCTCACCTGCTGCAAAGGGGGCGATGATATGAGAGTGATGGGTTTGGTTTTTTCGAATATTCATGATCAGTCTCTTCCGGAGATGACCAGGTGGCGCACCATAGCATCTGTTCCCATAGCTTCGCGTTACAGAATGGTGGATTTCGTTCTTTCGAATATGGTAAATTCCGGCATTATGGAAGTCGGTATCATAACAAAGACGAAATACAACAGCCTGATGAAGCATGTGGGAAGCGGCAGAGACTGGGATCTGGACAGAAAGCATGGCGGAGTTTCCATCATATCGCCTTATGTGGAAGCGGGAAGCGGTGCCCTTTATACAAATCGCCTGGAAGCCATGATAAACAGCATAGGCTCTCTGGAATCGAGTTCTTCCGACCTGGTGCTCCTTACGGATTGCGATATTTTGGCAAACATTCCCTTAAAGGACATAGTGGAAAGGCACATAGAGTCAGGTGCGGACGTGACGGCAGTATTTAAGAGGATGACCTTCGATACGCCAAAGCATATGGGGCGCATTGGCTTTGAACTGGACGGAGATAACAGGGTCGTAAATGTTACGAACTTAAAGGAAATTTCCGGAACCAATAATATTTCCATGAATATATGGGTTCTTAACAGGACCCTACTTATAAATATCCTCCGGGAATCATCCACATATGGCTTTAGGAGTTTTTCTAAGGATGTGCTTCCGAGGCAGATAAAGAGAATAAACGTTAAAGGCTATGAATTTAACGGATATACAAAGGCTCTTACCGACCTTAACCAGTATTTCGAGGCGAATATGGATGTCTTAAAGCCGGACATCAGGCGGGAACTTTTCGGCAATGTCGATTATCCCGTATACACAAAGGTAAAGGACTCTGCGCCCACGAAATACGGCGACAAGGCTCAGGTGAAAAATTCCCTTATATCCGACGGGTGCATCATCGAAGGTACAGTGGAAAATTCCGTGCTTTTCAGGGGAGTTCGTGTGGATGAAGGAGCCGTTATCAAAAATTCAGTCATCCTCAATGATTCCATCATAGAAAACAATGCTTCCATGGACTATATCATTATGGATAAGAGAGCCATCGCCCGAAGAAACAGGGTGATCGCAGGGTGCGAGGGGCATCCGTTCTTTATCGGAAGAGATGAAGTGCTTTAAAGCGCTTTGAAGTGCTTTGGAGTCGCCTGTTGCATTATTAAATCAAGACTTAATATAAAGGAGGGCGGCCTATGCCCGGAAAAAAGAAGATATTATTTGTATCCCCCGAGGTTCAGCCCTTTGCGGGAACCGGAGGCTTAGGAGAGGTTGCGGGCTCTTTGCCCGTGGCTCTGGCTGCAAAGGGAAATTTTGATGTCTCAGTTGTTATGCCTTTGTATTCCTCTGTGCCCGATGAATACAGGCAGCAGATGAAGTTCGTGAAATGGTTTTTTGTATCGTTAAACTGGCGTCATCAGTACTGCGGCATCTTTAAGCTCAAAAAAGACGGCGTTACCTGGTATTTTCTGGACAATGAATACTATTTCAAACGGAGCGGCATCTACGGCTATGATGACGATGCCGAGAGATTTGCCTGGTTTTCAAAAGCTGTTCTTGATATGATGAGCCAGCTGGATTATTATCCGGAGATTGTTCATGCAAACGACTGGCAATGTGCGCTGGTGCCCATATATAACAGGCTTATCTATGGATTTGGATTCAAATCCGTATTTACCATACACAATGTGGAATATCAGGGACTTTTTGATATGTCCCTTATGAGGGAGCTTTTTGCCCTGCCGGATGAAGCCCATGATTATGTGGAATGGGGCGGAGGGCTTAATCTCATGAAGGGCGCCATAGAAGCTGCAGATCTTGTGACTACCGTAAGCCCCACCTATGCATGCCAGCTCCAGTCCCCGGAATACGGAAGCGGCCTGGACCCCATTATCCGAAAGAACGCAATGAAGATGCGGGGGATATTAAACGGCATTTCTTTTACGTCCTATGACCCTGCCACGGACAAATGGCTGGCGGAAAATTTCGATGCCAAAGATCATTCAAAGAAAGCCGATGATAAGGCAATGATACAGAAGGTCAGGGGGCTTCGCCAGGATCCCGACGCCATGATGATACTGGTTATTTCCCGGCTTGTATATCACAAGGGAATGAGTATCATTCAGGGCGCTATGGAAGATATCCTGCATGAAAACGTACAGCTTGTAGTCCTTGGGGTGGGAGATCCGGGATATGAAGGCTATTTCAGATGGCTTTCAGACAGATTCCCCGAAAAGGTCAGCGCCAGCATTACCTTTGATAACGCTATGTCAAGGCGGCTTTATGCCGGGGCTGATGTTTTGCTTATGCCATCCATATCGGAGCCCTGCGGTCTTTCCCAGATGATCGCATCAAGATACGGTACGATTCCCATAGTCCGGGAGACCGGAGGACTGAAGGATTCCATAAAGGATTGTTCGCTGGGGGACGGCAACGGCTTTACGTTTTACGGGGCAGATCCCGGGGATTTGAAAAATGCTGTAGGTCGTGCCCTTAATGTCTATCGCAGGAAGGATCAATGGGAGGCATTGGTAGATCACGCCATGAGCATAGATTTCAGCTGGAAAAAATCCGCTTCGGATTATGAAGATGTATACAGAGAACTTATGTAAGCAGGAAGGGAGCATTATTTTATGGCAGAATATAAACTTACAACAGATGAGGTAATAGCAAAGATAGAGAGGGCTTTGTCTCATCATTACGGAAGAAGCGCCCAGGGAGCCAATGCGCAGCAGATATATGACTGCGTTGTGCTCACGGTACGAGACCAGCTCCTGAACAAGCGCAGAGACGGCAGAGGCCGCACGGAGAGCAAAGGCGCAAAGAGAGTCCATTATCTTTGCATGGAATTTCTCCTTGGTAGGTCATTAAAAAACAATCTTTATAATCTGGGGCAGCTTGATGTGTACAGGGAAGCTCTCGACAAGCTGGGCTTTGATATAGATGAGCTTTATGATCTGGAGACAGATCCCGGCCTTGGAAACGGCGGCCTGGGAAGGCTTGCGGCTTGCTTTATGGATTCTCTGGCTGCTTTGTCATATCCTGCCATGGGATATACCCTGCGTTATGAATACGGTCTATTCAAGCAAAAGATAGTAGAGGGATGGCAGGTGGAGCTCCCGGACGTATGGCTTCCCGGAGCGGAATCCTGGCTTACACCAAGGACTGACCGCGTCTATGAGGTGAAATTCGGAGGCACAGTTGAGGAAATATGGGAAGACGGAAAATGCACCGTATCCCACAAGGATTATGATTCCGTTGAAGCCGTGGCTTATGATTTTATGGTCTCCGGCTACGGAAGCGATGCAGTATCTGCTCTTCGTGCCTGGAAGCCAAGAGCTATACACAATTTTGATATGAATCTTTTTTCTAACGGCAATCATATGATGGCTGTACAAAAGAGCGTGGATGCGGATCTTATAGGAAAGGTACTTTATCCTGCGGATAATACCATGGAAGGAAAAGCGCTTCGTCTCCAGCAGCAGTATCTTTTGGTGTCGGCTTCCGCACAGGATATAGTACGCAATCATATGGCGGAATTCGGCTCTATCCATACATTTGCCGAAAAGAATGCCCTTCATATAAACGATACTCATCCTGCCATGATTATTCCCGAGCTTATGCGGATATTCATGGATGAACACGGATTGGATTGGGATACTGCGTATAATATCGTGACAAAGGCGGTCTCCTATACGAACCATACCGTTATGCAGGAGGCTCTTGAGGTATGGCCCGAGGAGCTGCTCCAGCGCATAGTTCCCCGTATTTACGGTATTTTGACGGAGATTAACAGACGTTATTGTGAATATATATTTGAAAGAAGCGGCGGCGACTGGGACAAGTGTGAGAGGGTAGCTATACTTTCGCACAATATGGTGCGCATGGCAAACCTTAGCGTAATCGGCTCCCACAAGGTAAACGGCGTCTCCGCCATGCATTCGGAAATCCTCAAAAACAGCGTATTTAAGGACTTTTATGAGGATGATCCAAAGAAATTTACAAATGTTACAAACGGTATTGCCTATCGAAGGTGGCTTTGCCAGGCAAACCCGGAGCTTGCCGCTCTTCTTGATGAATGCATAGGAGACGGCTATCGCACAAACGGGGATGAGCTTATTAAGTTCCTGGATTTTGCGGATGATGAATCCGTGCTTAAGCGCCTTGCGCAAATAAAGCGCAATAATAAAGAGGCTTTCGTAAAGCGCCACATAAAGAGAGCGGGAAGGACACTGGATCCCGATTCGCTGTTTGATGTGCAGGCAAAGCGCCTCCATGAATACAAAAGACAGCTTTTGAATGCTCTTAAGGTAATATCAATCTATCTTCGTATAAAGGATAACCCCAATATTGAGATGCAGCCCCAGACATTCCTTTTTGCCGCAAAGGCTGCTCCCGGCTATGATATGGCGAAAAATATAATCAGGCTTATAGTTCGTCTCGGTGAGGAGATATCAAAGGATCCCGTTGCATCAAAGCTTATTCGGGTTGAATTCCTGGAGAATTATTCCGTTACCATGGCTGAAAAGCTTATGCCTGCGGCTGATATTTCTGAACAGATATCCCTTGCGGGAAAGGAAGCCTCCGGCACCGGCAATATGAAGCTTATGATAAACGGCGCCCTTACTATAGGTACTCTTGACGGCGCAAATAAAGAGATGGCCCAGGTTCTGGAGGATGACAGCATCTATATCTTCGGAATGAAGGAAAAGGATGTGAATATCCATTATGAGCTGGGTTACGATCCCTTCTCATTCTATCAGGCAAACGATCTTCTTCGAAGAAGCGTGGACTTCCTTAACGGACAGATAGGTGGATTTGATTTCTCCCATATGTATCAGTATCTGCTGATAGGACAGGGAGGACAGCCCGATCCTTATATGTGCCTTGCGGATTTTAACAGCTATCTCGAGACATATGACAGGATGGTGGACGATTATGTAAATAACAGCATGGAATGGAACAGAAAATCCCTGCAGAACATCGCTCACGCTTCCTACTTTACCTCGGATAAGTCCATAAATACTTATGCGAAAGAGATATGGGATATACAGCCCACCTGACGCACACTGAAGTCAGGCGCACAGAGATTTAGAGGAGAATTATTATGGCTTTTTTCTCTGATTTTGACAGCTTCCTCTTTCATGAGGGAACGAATTATGAATTGTATAAGACCCTGGGAGCTCATGAAGAAGAGGTAGACGGGGTAAAGGGGACGCGGTTTGCTGTCTGGGCGCCCAATGCGCAGTACGTATCTCTTATTTGCGCCCGTACCGGTTGGGAAAATGAGAACTGGATGAACCGAAGCTCCATGGATAACGGGGTTTGGGAATGCTTCCTTCCAGGCGTGGGAGAAGGGGATGCCTACCGGTACATTGTTACCGGAGCCGACGGCGTTCGCAGATGGAAGACGGATCCTCTTGCTTTTCGCATGGAAAAGCGCCCGGCGAATGCGTCTATCGTTTCTTCCCCGGATAATTATGTCTGGGAGGACGACGAATATCAGGCTGCCCGAGACAATACTAAAGTTCTCGATAAGCCCATGGCTATTTATGAGGTTCATCTGGGTTCCTGGAAGAAAGCTTATTCGGAAGGGGGAGACCCCGACGGGTTCCTTAATTACAGGCAGCTTGCGGATGAGCTTGCGGAATATGTTAACTATATGGGCTATACCCATGTAGAGCTTATGGGAATCTGTGAATATCCTTTCGATCTTTCCTGGGGATACCAGGTGACGGGGTATTTTGCCCCCACCAGCCGCTATGGGACGCCGGATGATTTCAGATATATGGTAGATAAGCTCCATCGTGAAGGAATCGGAGTCATATTGGACTGGGTTCCCGCACATTTTCCCAAGGACGAATTTGCGCTGGCGTATTTTGACGGGACGCCCCTGTATGAGTCGGCTGACCCTCTGCGGGCGGAATATCCCGAATGGGGTACAAAGGCGTTTGACCACACAAAGCCGGAAGTCCGCTCTTTCCTTATCTCCAGCGCTTTTTACTGGATAAAGGAATTCCATGTGGATGCGCTCCGCGTAGATGCGGTTGCTGCCATGATTTATGTAAACTACAGCCGGAATGAATTCAGACCCAATATGTTCGGCGGATATCTTAATCTCGAGAGCATGGATTTTATGCGCCAGCTAAACTACGAGGTATGCGGAAAGACCACAGGATACCTTATAGCGGAGGATTCCTCTGCGGAGTGGGGAATTACGGCGGACGTGAAAGACGGGGGTCTTGGCTTTACCTTTAAGTGGAACATGGGCTGGATGAATGATACCCTGCGGTATCTTGGGAAGGATCCCATATACAGAAAGTGGCATCATGATGAGCTTACACATACGGTAGATTACGCCTTTTCCGAGAATTTTGTCCTGGTGCTTTCCCATGACGAGGTGGTATATGGCAAGCATTCCATGATAGAAAAGGCACCCGGAAAGATAGAGGACAGATATGGCGGGCTAAAGACGGTCTACACCTATCAGTTCACCCATCCGGGAAAGAAGCTTATCTTTATGGGACAGGATTTTGCCCAGGACAGGGAATGGACTGTTGAGGAGAGTATAGACTGGCATCTTGCGGATGAGTTCGGTCACAGGGACATTATGCTGAATATCCAGCGACTCCTTGCGATTTATAAGGAATATCCGGTGCTTTATGCAGATTCCAAGGATCCTTCCACCTTTGAATGGATAAACCGCAATGACAGCTGGGCCAATACCATAAGCTACATCCGGAAGAACCCCTGGAATTATGACGGGGCGCTGCTTGTTATATGCAATTTCTCTCCCATGGAGCATCATGAATACTGCGTGGGAGTGCCTTTTGAAGGGGAATATACCAGGATATACAGCACCTACGATACCCTGCCCGGCATGGGAGGACCTGCGGAAATCGGCAAAGAGCCTGTATTAAATGCCACCAAAGAAGAATGCGACGGCCGGCCTTACCGCATCACCTATAGCCTCCGGCCGTTTGAAGCGGTGATAATAAAAATGAGTTAAGAGCGCAAGGCGGGTTTTTTTTATAACCTGTCACTAAAATACGATGCCATGATTTTAAGGGATGGTGAATACTGATGCCGAAATTAAAAACATGCATTCACGAACTGCGCAAGGATGCCAGAATGCAGCAGATAGAGCTTGCCGAAAAAGTGGGAGTGCGCAGGGAGACTATAGGAAACCTTGAAAACGGAAAGTATAATCCTTCTTTAAAACTTGCAATGGATATAGCCAAAGTCTTTGATAAGTCTGTGGAAGAAGTGTTTTGGTTTGAGGATTA
>CAJOQM010000033.1 GCA_905236845.1 uncultured Lachnospiraceae bacterium
ACACAATATAAGGAGATGAACAAAATGACTGACAAACATGGAAATCTTTCGATTAACAGCGAAAACATTTTTCCTATAATAAAGAAGTGGATGTATTCTGACCACGATATCTTCCTGCGGGAGATGGTGTCGAATGCGTCCGATGCGATTACGAAGCTAAAGAAGCTCGATGTCATGGGCGAATACGACCTCCCCGACGACTACGAACCCAATGTCAGAGTCCTGGTAAATGATAAGGACAAGACCCTTAAGATTATCGACAACGGTCTGGGCATGACCGCCGACGAGGTTGAGGAATATATCAACCAGATAGCATTCTCCGGTGCGACGGACTTCCTCGAGAAGCACAAGGGCAAGGCTGACGAGGATCAGATAATCGGGCACTTCGGACTGGGCTTTTACTCGGCTTTTATGGTGTCCGATGAGGTGGAAATCGATACGCTCTCATATAAGGACGGCTCAACCGCTGTCCACTGGACCTGTGACGGCGGCACGGAATTTGCCATGAGCGACGGCACCCGGGACAGCATCGGCACTACCATCACCCTCCATATAAATGAGGACTGCCTGGAATTCGCCAACGAATACAGGATAAGAGAGGTCTTGGAAAAATATTGCTCCTTCATGCCCTATCCGATATTCCTTAAGAATGAGAATGCCGAAGTCGCATACGAGACGATAAATGCGGACGAGGTCACCGAGAAGGACACCGTCATCGAGGAATTCACCGAGCCTGCCAAGACTCACGAGGAAGAAAAGGAGGACGGCACCAAGGAAACTATCGAGGATACTCCGGAGACAAAGAAGGCAAAGATTGTAAAGCGAGAGGTCTCCGTAAATGACACCACCCCGCTCTGGACGAAGAACCCCTCCGAGTGCACCGAAGACGAATACAAGGAATTCTACCGCAAGGTATTCCGGGATTACAAGGAGCCTCTCTTCTGGATACATCTTAACATGGACTATCCCTTTAACCTCAAGGGCATCCTGTATTTCCCGAAAATCAATCTGGAGTACGAATCCGCAGAAGGCGTGATAAAGCTGTACAACAACCAGGTCTTCATTGCAGATAATATAAAAGAGGTCATTCCCGAATTCCTGATGCTCCTAAAGGGCGTAATCGACTGCCCGGATCTGCCTCTTAATGTGTCCAGATCCGCCCTGCAAAACGACGGCTTCGTGACCAAAATATCCGACTATATCACAAAAAAGGTAGCGGATAAGCTTACCGGCATGTGCAAGACCAAAAAAGAAGATTACGAGAAATATTGGGACGACATCAGCCCCTTTATCAAGTACGGGTGCCTGAAGGATACAAAGTTCTGCGACAAGATGAACGACTATATCCTCTTTAAGGATCTTGATGATAAATATCAGACTCTGCCCGAGCTCTTAAAGCCGGTAGAGGAAGACAAGGATGACTCCGGGAACGCAGACGCCGATAAGACCACAGACGAAGCCGGCGCAAACGACACCGCTCAGACCGTAGAAAACGCAGACGGCACTGACGCCACGAGTGACCCTGCGGACACAACAGACACAACCGCAGACGAGGCGCCCAAAGACGAGCGAAACATCGTCTACTATGTAACGGATGTTACCGCCCAGGGACAGTATATAAAGATGTTTAAGGAGCAGGGGCTTAATGCCGTCCTCCTTACGCACCCCATAGACACCTCATTTATCACCCAGCTTGAAAGCAGAAATGAGCATTACAAATTCTGCCGCATCGATGCGGATGTGACCGAGTCACTAAAGGAGGATGTCGCAGAAGAAGACCTCAAGGACGATACCGAGGCTCTCACCAAGGCATTCCACGACGCCCTGGGCAATGACAATCTCACCGTAAAGGCCGAAAAGCTCAAGGACGAAAGCATCGCATCCGTCCTTACTCTCTCCGAGGAGAGCCGCCGCATGGGCGATATGATGAAGATGTACAGTATGTACGGCGCTCCCGATGACAGCAACATGTTTATGGGTGACGAGACACTGACACTGAACCTCAACCATCCTCTGGTGCAGTTCCTGCTGGAGCATAAGAAGAGCAAGAATGTGCCTACATTCTGCAAGCAGCTCTATGACCTTGCCAAAGTGGCAAACCACCCGCTCTCCGCAAGCGAGATGACGGAATTCGTAAAGCGCAGCAACGAGATAATGCTGCTCCTGGCAAAGTAAGGTTTAATTAAAGCAATATCGGCGCACCGGTTTTGCCCTAAAAGCAAAACCACTCCCGATAATTTCATACAAAAACCCCGGATATCATCACGATAGCCGGGGTTATTTTAAAGGGATATTTTTCCCTTAAATATACTTTAATAAATTATACACGTCGTTCCCTTGGGAATATGGTCGTATATCCACTTTGCATTCTTCCAGTAGAGCCGCACGCAGCCGTGGGAAAGGTTTGCTCCCAACGTGGCATTCCTTACTGATGCGGTCTGAACGGAAGTCCCGTCGAGATTGTACAGCGTCGAATGGAACAGGGTGCCGCCCGTTATCCTCGTAGCATAGAAGCATCTGGCCACGCCCTCGCTGTCAAAATAATATGCCTTGTAATACTTATCGGAATCCATGCCCATCTTGAAGGTACCCGTTACCGTGGGTGTATCCGATGCGCCTATTGTGCACTTATATGTCTTTATCCTCTTCCAATGCTTCGAAGAGCCCTTATAAACAGCCACGGTATGACTGCTCTTGCTGACAAGTATCAGGTATTCCGTATCAGATTCCTTATTTGCCGCCTTCTTGTCCATGTCGTCCAAAGAAGACGTTTTATCCTCGTCCAATACACCCTTCTTATTGAAGTAATATACCTTTCCGGATATCTTTGTTATGCCGGTTGCTGCCTGACCCTTCTCATCGCCCTTCTTAATGAAATAATAGGTCTTTTTATTAATGGTCTTCCAGCCGGTATGCATGACCCCCTTTTTAGAAAAATAATAGTATTTCTTCTTTATTTTTTGAAGCCCGGTCACAGCCTGACCTTTGTCCGATCCGCTCTTGGTGAAATAATATGTATTGCCGTCAACCGTCTGCCAGCTGGTCTGCATAACGCCGTCTGCAGCAAAATAATAATATTTCTTCTTTATCTTCTTAAGCCCGGTCACCATAGCGCCGGATTTTTTCTTGAAATAATAGGTGTTACCGTTTATCTGCGCAAATCCGGTTGCCTTTGTGCCGTCTTCATAATAATAATATGTAACGCCATCTACGGTCACAAAACCCGTAGTCACTGTAGCGCCGTCGGATGTTGATGTGTCAGCCGCACTTACCGGACTGCCTGTCACAAAGCCGCTCATTAAAGCCGCCACCGCAACCAGCATCGCCGTCAAAAACACCTTCTTTAATGTATTCTTCTTCATGAAACTATCCTTTCTAAAACCTTCCTCGACAATTTCGACATTCTACATTTGAAAGTGTGTTTTGTCAAATGAAATAAGTATGAACTATCTGAACCTGTACACACCTGCTGCCTTTAAGAGCTTCTTGTATTTCTTAAGCTTCTTGATTGTGGGCGCCGTTACTTTAATTCCCCTGTACCAGGTCTTTTTAAAAGCTTTTGAACCCACTTCGTATAATTTCTTTCCGTTAAATTTAATCATCTTAAGATTAGTGCATTTAAAGAAAGCCTTAGCGCCTATATAATCAACATATTTGCCTACCACTAGTTTTTTTATGGAAGTATCCTTCCAAAACGCCTTTTCGGCTATGCCCGTCACCCTGAAGACTACATCTTCGTATGTAACGGTATCGTGAACCTTCACTGTCTTTGAGCCTTCTCCGTCCTCGGACCACCCCGTCACTATAACCTCATAGTCCTCCTCCGAGCTCTCCGTGGTAGTCCCATAGAGAACTTCATATTCATACTTACCTACGGTAAACGTATCGCCCGCTTCGAATTCTGTCACAGTAATATCATCCTGCTTTGACAGATATTCCATAGAACAATATCCCCTGTACGAACCGTAATAGCAATATGCCCAGGTGCCGTCAGAGGACACCACCGTCACTGTCGAGCCCTTGGGTATTGTAGTCGATATTGTAGAGGATGTGTCCGGCGCACTGCGCAGATTAAGGGGGCTCGATACCGTATTTACAACATATGTTCCTGCATAGTCTGTAGAATACGCCTGATATGCCGTACTCGTGCCGTCCGCCTCTACACCTGCCGTCGTGCTTACCGCATCCGATCCAGAATATCGAAGCACACCGTCCCAGCCGCCGGAAGACGACCTGTCATAATATGTAACTATGCTTATTTCCTTGCAATTCTGGTCGCCGGTCTCGGTGTTCCCGTAGGACTGGTGCGCCCCTACGAGAGTTCCGTCGCCAAGGACTATCTCCGTATGCTGCCCCACCTTAAGCAATATATCACCTCGCTGAAGCCCGGCAGAGCCTCCCAGCGTCGTCCAGTCTATCCAGGTAAATCCGGCATTACCGAAAATGGTTTTCATAGTACTGGTATTACCGCTGCCGGTTGATATGGCAAATCCCCCTGCAGCAAAAGCACTGATTACAAAGGATGAGCAATCATAATCCGGTCCCCATCTGTCTGACTGGCTGTAGCCATGCGTATTGTCCGCAGCTACTGTAAGAGCCCAGGTAATCGCACTTTCAACGCTGCCTCCGTCGGCCAACGCCGTAACACTGCCCGACAACTCATCCGACAAAGCAAACCCGCCTACGGTACCTGTCACAAGAACGAGGGCAATAAGCACGCTTATCGCCCTTTTGACTTTCATTTTTGCTTTTGATAAATACATAACTATTCCCTTCTGTCTTAGCTTATTTCGGGAGGTGCGTTAAGATCGTCCCCCGTATCCACATTATGCGGTTTTCTCTTATAAAGTATATCATACATTACAGGCACTACAAACAATGTCATAAGTGTAGCATAGGCAAGGCCGCCGGAAACCACAACGGCCATTCCCCGGGTAAGGCTTGACGAAAAGTCGCTTGATATCATCATGGCCGCCATTGCCAGAATCGTGGTAAGCGCCGTCATGAGGATAGGACGCATTCTTGTTTTTCCCGTAGTTATAAGAGCTTCCCGTCTTTCCATGCCGTCTATTATGCGCAATCGGTTTACATAATCTACGAACACGATTCCGTTATTAACCACAGTGCCCATAAGAACCAGGAATCCCAAAAGGCTTACTATGCTTATAAGATCGCCTGAAATCATAAGCCCCAGAAGACCTCCCGTAAATGCCAACGGCACAGTGAACAATATTATAAACGGTCCTAAAAAGCTTTGGAACTGGGCAACCATAATAAGATAAACCAGAGCAAATCCCAAAATCAAAAGCTTCATTACCTGGGCGAGCATATCCGACACTTCCTCGACTTCCCCGCTGTTTTCTATACTGTATCCCACAGGGAGTTCTATGGCATCAAGCTTTGATTCGAGCTTTTCCGACAATCTTGTTGTATTGTAGCCGTCGATCGTATCTGCCGTAACACTCATCATATGCGTGCCGTTTTCGGAGGATATAGAAGCGTTGGATGTCTCCTTCTCTATGGAAGCAATATCGCTTAACGCAATATCCTTGGTCTCATCATTGCCGTCGTCATCTTTTACCGTGACTTCAATCTGCGTATCCATGAGATTATCCAGAGTCAGCATATCCCGTTCATCCACTATGGTTACGTCAATATCCCTGCCATCTTCTTCGATAGCGACTGTATCCGCCTCGGTATTCAGCCTGTCTGTGAGCTCTGCATAGACCTGGGCTATGGTAAGGTTATATTGAGCCGCCTTCTGTCTGTCTATCACAAGATGTATGACCTCATCCGAATCCTCCTGCCCGTTTGAAATATTTTCAAATCCCTCGACCTCGCCTACGGCATCCATGACCTCTTCCGAGATCTCCGTCAATGTATCCGTATCCTTGCCGTATATATTTAGTGTAAGACCGGAGGACATATATGACGACATATCTCCGGATCCGGATTCGGCAATCTCGTATTCACAATCCGTCAGATCCGATAGCGCAGAATCTATGGCTTCTTCCGCCGCAGCAAGCTCGGACTCCGTATCAATATCTTCCGCCAAAGTCAGATAATATGAAACCTCTCTGAAATTATTTTCGCTCTGACCGAAACTTCCGCTGAATACCGAGGAAAGATTGGTCATAGCGCCTACGGATTCCACTGACTCCACAGCCATTATCTTATCCGTAATGCTGTCAGCTTTTTCATAGCATTCATCCCTGTCCAAAGACTCGTCCATCTCCACCGTCACATATATCTGATCCGAGCTCATGGTCGGCAGAAGGACGATTCCCATCCTGGCTACTCCCCATACACTGAAAGCCAGCAATCCCACGGCAACCCCAAGGGGTATCCATTTGTGGGAAAGGAAAAATCCCAAAATCTTTGCATATCCGTTTTGCAGCGTATCAAAGAATCCCCATTGCTTCGGCGTACCTTTCTTTAGCAATACACTTCCCATAGCAGGAGCCACCGTAATAGCTACAAGGAGGCTTGCCAGAAGCGAAAATGTAATGGTAAGGGCAAACGCCACCATAAACTGCCGCACCGTACCGGTAGTAAATATCATGGGAAGGAAAACGCATATCGTAGTCAGAGTAGAAGAAGTA
The DNA here is from genome assembly GCA_905236845.1 of uncultured Lachnospiraceae bacterium. Lineage (GTDB taxonomy): Bacteria > Bacillota > Clostridia > Lachnospirales > Lachnospiraceae > RUG14243. The sequence continues at coordinate 6,603 of CAJOQM010000033.1, forward strand.
ATAGCTCCCGCCACCTGTCTTGCACCCCAGACCGCCGCTGCCGGAGCCGTCAGTCCCCTTGACCTTAAGCGATATATGTTTTCTATTACGACTATGGAATTATCCACCAGCATACCTATTCCCAAAGCCAGACCGGACATAGACATGATGTTCAGGCTGATTCCAGCAAAATACATTACCAGCACCGCCAAAAGCAGCGAAAACGGTATGGAAAACGCAACCACCAACGTGGGTTTCGGGCTGCGCAAGAATATTATCAGCACAACCACTGCAAGGAACGCTCCCCAAAGCATATTCCCAAGAATAGAATTTATAAACATGCTGATGTATTCGCCCTGATCCATAAGAATATTCGCATTCAGGGTTTCGTTTTGGGCGAGAAGCTCGTCTATGGCGTTGTTAAGATTTTTTGAGGTGTTGCTGGTACCCGCAGTCGATGCTTTGTATATGGAAAGAAGCACAGCCTCTTTGCCGTTCATACGGCAATAGCTGTCATCGGAATCATCTATTACCGTAATATCCGCAATATCAGAAACCGTTATGTCCCCTATGCCGTCTACATGGGTAAGTATCATTTCAGAAAGTTCGTCTGCGGACTCCACCTTTTCTCCCACCTTAAGGAGCCACTGTGTGTCCGTATCGCTCTCGTTCTCGTCAATATATCCCGCAGGCATCTGGAAATCCTGCGCCTTAATAAGGTTTGAAAGGGTCTCAAGATCAAGAAGACTGTCGAGATTTGCAGCTTCAAGCGCTGCGTCTCTTGCTTCTTCATATTCTTCCGTCGAAGATTCCAGTTCTTTTTCCGCATCCTCAAGTGCACTCTGACCTGCTGCTATCTGTGCTGAAGAGCTTCCGAAAGCGGAGGCTGCGGTTATCTTTCCCACTTCAACTTCCTCGTATTTATCCAGAGCTTCCTCTACCGCCTCATCCACCTGGGCTTTTACGGTCTCATTTGCGGTAATTTCCGTAGCAAGATTCTTAAGCTCCGTATCAATTTCAGGTATGCGTTCCTCTACTATAGTATACATGCTTTGCAGATTTTCAGCCGCAAGAGAAGATGCCGCCTCGGACTGGTTCGTCGCATTAAGCACAGTTATTGCATTTGCAAGCTTTTCGGCATCCGAAAGAGCTTCCTCCACATCTTTGGGAACCTCATCTGCACTCACCCCCAAATACGCAGCCGTCGCCGCATCGGAAAGTGTCGTCTTAAGCGTTGCAAAAAGGGTATTTATCCCTTCATATCCGGATACAACGCCCGCATCTATATATGCCTGCTTTTCCGCCTCCAGCGCAGCCTTATCTGCATTCAGGCTGGAGAGCGCTGCCTCATAAGCCGCCTGGGTGGCCAGAGCCTGGTTTAACTGCTTTGTGTATTTGGCCATCTCCGATGATGTATCATCTATTTGGTCAGACAACTCCTCATCGGAATCTTCCAGCTTTTCTTTGCCCTCGGATATTTCAGAAGCCGCATCATCGAGCGCCTCCTTTGCATCCGCAAATTTATCCTCCACATAAGCTACAAGCTCATCATTAAGATCATCGATCTTTTCCTGATTAAGATGAAGCTCTATCATCTGCGTCGTAAGCCCGAGGGTTGATACGTTTGCCACGCCTCCTACCCTCTGGAAATACGGCTGCACCTCATTTTCCACATATTCTGTAAGCTCATATATATCCATTTCGTCATCGGATATACCTACATACATAGTCGCCAGCATATCCATGCTGATTTCCATAATTACAGGCTCTGAAGCCGTATCGGGAAGACTTTCCTTTACGGTATCAAGTGCCGTATATACCTTGACCAGCGCCGCATCCATATCCGCATCTTCTTCAAATTCAAGCGTAGTCATGGAATAATTCTCTGCGCTGACAGAGGTATAGGTAGAAAGGCCGTTTATAGTAGAAAGCACAGATTCTACGGGCTCTGTTACCTCCTGCTCCACTTTCTCGGGGCTCGCTCCGGCATCTGTCGTAATCACCATTAGATACGGCAGATTAAAATCCGGCAAAAGATTGGTAGTCATCTTTGTCAGGCTCACGGATGCAAGCATCATAACAATGATTACCATCACTAAAATCAGATAGGGTTTTTTTACACTTTGTCTTATCATAATTCTCCCCCCAAAGCTACACTTTTGTGCGGAAACATGGTATCATAATAGCACTTGTTTTTCAAGAAAGGATAACTTATGACAGAAGAAAAAATGCTGGATTTACTCGATGAAGCAGACAAAATGCGTTCATTTTCCCATTCCCCCTACAGCCGCTTCGCTGTAGGCGCTGCGCTTCTTTGTACAGATGGCGCAGTATATGGAGGCTGTAATATAGAAAACGCCTCATACGGAGCCACGGTATGCGCGGAAAGAACCGCTGTCTTTAAGGCTGTCTCCGAGGGTCACAAAGATTTTGCGGCTATTGCGATTACGGGCGGCCCTTCAGCAGCAAGCGCAGATAACCCCTGCCCTCCCTGCGGTATATGCCGTCAGGTTCTGGCGGAATTTTGCGATCCGGACGAGCTCTCTGTTATCCTTCGGGATGCCGGCGGAGCCCCTGTCTCCTATACCCTTTCCGAGTTGCTTCCCCTTTCATTTACCGAAGAGTCCATGTAGGGCTCAGCTCAAGGCGAAAATGCTGTTGCGCGCCTCGCTTTGTGTATAGTATAATAAAAGGCAGTTTGACAGGGGGAATCATATGGACATAACAGGCAAGGAATTTTCTGACGAACTCAAAAATCTTTTCGAAACCGGGCTTATCACTCCGGCCATCAAATGGATGGGAGAGCAGGTGCCGGGAGGTTTCTTTGTCTATAAAGCCTACGAGCCCCTTGAGCTTATCTTTGTAAACACCTGCACGCTGGATATATTCGGATGCAAAGACATCGACGAATTCAAAGCATTAACGGGCTATACATTCCGCGGCATGGTTCATCCCGACGATTTCCAGAAAATACAGGATTCCATAGACGAACAGATAGCTGACAAATCAAACTCAAACCAGGATTATGTAGAGTACCGGATTATCCGCAAGGACGGGACTGTGCGCTGGGTGGATGATTATGGGCACTTTGCCCAGCTTCCCGGATTCGGCGACGTTTATTATGTATTTATAAGCGATATCACAAGCCGCCACCTGGAGCAGGAAGAGCGACGCCGGCGCGTCAACGAATACGAAGGTATGACAAAGCAGCTGGACGATTTTGCACATGATGCGCTGGCGGTATTCCGCACAAATATGACCCAGGGCATCATAGAAGAAGTGCGCGGGCGCGATCTTTTTTCCTCTGACGTTGTAGGCGGCAATGTCGTCGATGCATTCCGGGCTCGCTGCAGCAGTTTCCTTGTACCCGGAGATGAGGAAATCTATCGCAGTAAATTTAACGAAAAAAACCTTGTAGACCGTTATTACAACGGACAGGGTCCCGCTACTTTTGTGGCATATTGCAGACGCGATTCCGGAAGAGAATGCTTTGTGCGTTTTTCCGAATCTGCCATGGTTGACCCGGTAAAAGGAGAAGTCATATCCTTCGGTACAGAGATGGAGTTTAACTCCGAGCGGGTGACAGAAGTCCTCAACAAGAAGGTTCTGGCACAGCAATACGACATGGTAAGCTACATCGTAGACAACCACTATGGTGTTGTTATCGGCGACTCCGCAAACATCAAAAAGGGAAATATCTTCCCCAAAAAACGGGAAGGCATATACGCCGAATATATCTCCGGACAGGTTCTTCCTGTAGTTTCAGGCAGCCGGGAAGAAAAGGAAGCTCTCATACGCTCTCTTTCTCTTGAAACCATCGCAGAGAAGCTCCGGGATAACGAATCTTATACCGTAGATCTAGAATGCGAGATTGACGGAAAAACATATAACAAACGTTTCCGATATTATGAAGTCGACAACAATTCAAATTTTTACATACTCCTTAAATCCGATCTGACAGAAGATTTTCGCAGGGAAAGAGAACGTGCCATCATGCTGGCGGAAGCCCTGCAGGAGGCAGAGCACGCAAACGCCGCCAAGACTTCCTTCCTTTCAAATATGAGCCATGAGATCCGCACGCCTATGAATGCCATCATCGGGCTTAACAGCCTGGCTTTGAAGGACGAAACCCTCTCTCCCCGCTCACGGGAATATCTGGAAAAAATCGGCGGCAGCGCAAAGCATCTTCTGGGGCTTATAAACGATATCCTTGATATGAGCCGCATAGAATCCGGCCGCGTCACCCTTGCCAAGGAAGAATTTTCCTTCGGCGAAATGCTCGAGCAGATAAATACCATGGTTCAGTCACAGTGCGACGACAAGGGACTGACATTCGAATGCCATATCAAAGGTCATGTAAACGAATTTTACATCGGCGATGATATGAAGCTAAAGCAGGTGCTTATAAATATTTTGAGTAATGCCATTAAATTCACGGAATCACCGGGTTCTGTCACCTTCTATGTAGAGCAGGTAAGCGAATTTGAGGGGCATTCCACACTTCAATTTATCATAAAAGATACGGGAGCCGGCATGAGTCCTGAATTTTTGCCCAGGATATTTGACGCCTTTACACAGGAAGACAGCACCCACGCCAACAAATTCGGGAGCACGGGTCTTGGCATGGCTATCACAAAAAACATCGTCGACATGATGAACGGCACCATAAAGGTATCCTCCGAAAAAGGCAAAGGCTCCGAATTCACTGTAACCATAACTCTTAACAATCCCGAAAAGCAGAGCAAGAAACTGGGAATGATAAAGCCCGGGGATATGAATGTGCTCATTATAGACGACGATCCCGTGGCATGCGAACACGCCCGGATGGTACTGGCAGAATCAGGCATAAGCTCCGATACCTGCCTGGGAGGCGAGGAGGCTCTGCGCATAATCAAAGTACGCCAGGCAAAACAGGCTCCTTATAACCTTATCCTTATGGACTGGAAAATGCCTCTTCAGGACGGCATCGAGGTTACACACAGCATCCGCAAAATGGACGGAGGTAACGAGCCCATTATCATTCTAACCACATATAACTGGGATGATATTATGGAAGAAGCTATCGAAGCCGGCGTGGACGGATTCCTGTCAAAGCCCATATTTGTAAGCAGTCTGATGGATGAATTGGAAATGATCGTATTGCGCAGACGCCCATCATCCATTGCGGAAAAAGGCAAGGCAGGTCTCGAAGGCCGCAGAATACTCCTTGCGGAGGACATTGCAATAAACGCCGATATTATGAAGGAAATCCTGGCATCAAAAGACATAATCGCAGAGCATGCGGAAAACGGCGAAAAAGCATATGATATGTTTGCCTTAAGCGCAGAGGGATATTATGACGCCATACTTATGGATGTCCAGATGCCCATAATGGACGGGCTTGCAGCGACTGCGCAGATACGTTCGCTATCGAGAAACGATGCCAAAAACATCCCTATCATAGCTATGACAGCAAATGCCTTTGACGAAGATGTCCAAAGATCCCTTCAGGTAGGAATGAACGCTCATCTTTCAAAGCCCATAGAGCCCCAGCAGCTCTATCAGACATTAGAAGATCTGATATACGAATACGACGAGACCAGATAAAAGCAAAAAAAATCCGAGTCGGAGAATATTCCGATCCGGATTTTTTAATTATTATTGCGGCCCGGGGATAGTGACATTGCCCTTTAGACTGTCCATTCCTCTGGGATCCCATACTACCTCATCCCAGTGATCGAGCTGTTCTTCCGTCATAAATCCGTTTGATGTCCCCATGTATCCGATCTTGTGGGAGCAGAAAAGGAGTGCCTTGTGCATAGCCACTTTAGAATCCTTTGTCTTCATAAAATAATGAATAAAGCAGGCAAAAAACGCATTGTCGCCGCCGGCAAGATTAACTACCTGTGATGAAGCAACCGTATCATAATGCGCCTTTATATCACGGAATTTGTCATACAGTATAAGCCCCTTCTCACCCTGACCCAGGATTATCATATCGGGCTGATACTTATCTACCATATCCTGAATAAACGAAAACGGCTCTTCCTGAATGGAATTATCCGTAAAGTACAATATATCGGCATTTTTGAGGAAATCTTCGTTATATTTTTCCTTTTCTCTTTGGAAATTATGAATCTTTACGGCAAGCTTCTTTCCGTGATCTTTTGCCAGCTTTATAAAAGGTCTGCAGAAATTCGCATTCGTAAGTATAAACATATCCGCTTCGTCTGCTACAGGCTCAACCTTTGACATATCATAGACAGCCTCCCTTATATCCTTAAGGTCATCGAAGACCTGCTGCTTTCTGTTGTTATCATAAAGCATAACCTCGACGGGAGTCTCTTTCATGATAGGCATTACATAATCCGTATCAAGGGTAACCTCCCTGTCCTCCGGATTAAATATGGAAAGGTTCTGATTTTCTCCCACTACTGTCATAAAGCGTACATCATCCCCCAGCCATTTAAGGGCAAGTGAAATATTAAAAGCATCTCCGCCGGCAGATGAATGAATTGCGTTGTTAGCTTCCGTGCACACCTGATACGCCACGGGAATATTATCGACTTTTATGATGGTTTCTAGCTGTGTGATTCCTGCTATAACATAATTAAACATATTTTCTCCTCCTTGGTGATCGGGTTTTCATAAAAACCGGGATTCCTTAATAATCAGGTTTCCCTTAACAACCGGAATTCCTTGATGACCGGGCTTTCCCCAGTAATTGGATTCTCTTAACAACCGGGCTTTCCCAACAGCTTAAACATATTTGCCTTATATTTTTCAACGCCGGGCTGGTTAAAGGGATTTACTCCCAGCATATATCCGCTTACACCGCAAGCGAATTCAAAAAAGTAGAACAATTCGCCCAGACTCTTTTCCGATGTGTCCGGCATATGAATAAGTATATTGGGGACTCCGCCTTCGGTATGCGCCAGAATCGTACCCTCCATAGCGTTTTTATTAACGTAATCCATGGTCTTCCCGGCAAGATAATTAAGCCCGTCAAGATCAGCATCGTCCGAAGGTATTATTACCTCTGCCCGGGGCTTATCTATTGCAATTACGGTCTCAAACATGAGCCTTGTTCCGTCCTGGATAAACTGACCCATGGAATGAAGATCCGTAGTAAGGTCTACGGATGCGGGGAATATTCCCTTTCCGCCCTTGCCCTCGCTTTCTCCGTAAAGCTGTTTCCACCACTCGGAAATATAATGCATGGAGGGCTCATAGTTTGCCAGGATTTCAACAGACTTTCCCTTTTCCATAAAAATATTACGAAGTGCCGCATAACAAAGGGGTCCGCATTCCTCTGCGCTTTTGTTAAACGCATCCTCCCTGGCTATCCTCGCCCCTTCCATAAGGGCATCTATATCCGCTCCGGATGCTGCTATAGGAAGGAGACCCACCGCCGTAAGCACGGAAAATCTGCCGCCCACATCATCCGGCACGACAAAAGTCTTATAACCCTGGGCATCGGACAAAGTCTTTAAGGCACCCTTTTTCCTGTCAGTCGTTGCATATATGCGATCTGCCGCACCTTCTTTGCCGTATTTTTTCTCCAATGCCTCACGGAATATACGAAATGCGATCGCACACTCCGTAGTGGTCCCGGATTTTGAAATAACGTTTATAGACCAGTCCTTCCCTTCCAGAAGATCCATAAGCTCAGTCAGATAAGTTCCGCTTATATGATTTCCCACAAAATATATTTGCGGAGCCTTGTATTTGTTCTTTGCAATGGAATCATTGTTATAGAAGCTATGGCGCAAAAATTCTATGGCTGCCCTCGCTCCAAGGTACGATCCGCCGATTCCTATTACCACAAGTACATCCGAATCCTTGCGGATTTTTGATGCAGCCTCTTTGATAGCAGCAAATTCTTCCTTATCATAATCCACGGGAAGATCCAGCCACCCGAGGAAATCGTTTCCCTCGCCCATGCGTCCCAAAAGCTTCTCCTTTGCGGATTTTGCTCTTTCCATCATGGCCGTAAATTCCTCTCCGGAATAAAACTGCTCTGCTCTTTTTGCATCAATTGAAATACCGCTCATAAATCATATCCTCCCATTATTTCAATAAGGCGTTTTTCCACGGCCTCTTTAGAAAAAATATCTTCGTAAAGCTTCCGTCCCGCCGCAGCAATATTACCAAGGCTGTCTTTATCTGCGATTACCAATAATAATCTTTTCAAAAATTCATTAATATCCTCATTGGGAAAAACAAAGCCGTTTATGCAATCAGTCATAAGGCGTGATATTCCGGCTCCCGTTGAGACCAGGGCAAGCTTTCCAAACATCAGGGCTTCGACTATGGTAGTCGGCGTAGAATCCACCCTTGAGGGCGCCAGTACGCAATCGCATTTTTTGTATAGTTCGTAAACCTCTTTCCTGTCCAGCTTTCCCAGCATATGCACGAAAGGATATTTGCCTGCGTGCTCATGAATTATTTCTACATATTTCCTGGCAGCATCCCCGGCATCCACCTCATATCCGGAAAGATAAAATTCCACCTTTTCCCGATATTGGGCGGGAATAAGGCTGATAGCGGAAAGAAGCAAATCCTGCCCTTTTATATATAGATAAGCTCCCGGCAAATAGAAGCGCACCTTATCGTCCTTTGTCTTTTCCGCATCTTTTTCGGGGGCTCCTTCCTTCATTTCATCCCGAATTACCATAGGAAGAAGATCCGCCTTAACTCCATAGATCTCCTCTATCTGGGCGCAAACTCCCGGCATAACTCCCAAAAGCCGTATGTTTGCGGAATATTTTGAAAGGTCCGTTCCCTTTTTAAGCATATCCTTAAAAACATCGGTGTTCTCGTGAAACCACCAATACACCGGCACATTAGTGCCATCGAAAATACCGGCATAGGGATGCGTCACTATGGTGTTTAAAAAAACCGCATCGTATGCGCCGGTAAGCTCCTTTGCAAAAATCTCATCCGACGAAAAAGCTTTTAATATAACAACATCTGCACCGGCCTCATTAAAAGACGCCCTGTACGCTCCGTCAAAAAACGATATACAACAAAGATCGTACCCTCTTTCCTTAAGCAAAGGAAGCATTTCAAAAAGCACTGTAGTCGCCCCGGTAAGCTCCATGGTCGGGGTGACTATAAGCATATTTTGGCTGCCGGCGGGGGCGCCTTTATGCCCGGTCAGTGGGTCATCCTGCCCGGCGGAGGCGCTTTCCGAACCGTTTGCTTTCTTTTCGTAAATCCCGGATGCTCTTTGTCTTAATATATCTGCTATCATAAATTAAAAGCTCAACATATCCCTGTATTTGTCAGTCTCTCCCTCGTCATACGCTACATGATTCCACGAAAGACCTACATTGTCCGAATCAAACCTGGGCAGCACATGAATATGATAATGGAACACCGTCTGTCCGGACGCCTCTCCGTTGTTTTGTAGAATATTTATTCCGTCGCAGGAAAGAACATCCATCTGCCGCTTTGCTACTTTCTTTGCAACACACATGGCTTTTGCCAAAGTATCGTCATCCATCTCAAAAACATTTGCAAAATGATTCTTGGGAATAACCAGGCTGTGTCCCTTCGCTGCGGGATCCGCATCAAGAATAACCCTCACGTCATCGTCTTCATAAACGGTGTTTGTCGGTATTTCACCATTTGCCAATTTGCAAAAAATACAATCATCCTTTGTCATATCTGCCTCCTTTTAAAAATTAAAACGGAAAAACTTCATCAAGGGCAGTCAGCGTGTTAAAATCGCCTTTCGCCGTCATTTCTCCGGACATAAAGGCCTTTTGGAACGTTGATGCTCCGCTTAAAATATCATCCAGGGTCCTTTCGGACAGCTTCGCCACTACATCGGCATCATTTATCTTGCCATATCCGACATCAAGCGTATCGTTATCCACTATGATATATACAGGCTCCGATATCCCATCTATCATCATTTGATATTTAGCGGCAAGACCCTGCTTTGCAAGGAATTTTTCCCTTATATTTTTTATAAAAAGCCCCTCTTCCGACATGGCTTCAAGCCGCTCGCTGAAAAGACCGGAGAGTTCTTCAAGATCCTCTTTCTGTCGACGCACGTAATCATCGTTGGACACATACTTTGACAAAAGCTCGCTTTCCTGAGGCTTAAGTTCTATCCTGTGGGTCCGAAGCACGGAGTTCTTAACTGCCTGATTGCTGGAGGGAAGCTCTGTCCTTTTCTGGGCTATGGTGCGATAGAGATTTTCCGCTTTTTTCTCTATATAAGTCGCATACTCTTCGTTCGCCTCAAACGTCGCAGAGTCCTCTACATATCCTCTGATGCCGTCGCAAAGCTTTCCTCCGAGTATCTCCCATGCGTTTTGGAGAGTAAGCATCCCCTCCTTTTCACCATAGGTGGTAGACATAACAACAGGCATCATATAAAGATCCGCAATCACATCCTTGTCTGCATAAAGCCAGCAGGAATCAAGGAAATTCTGCATATGGCCGCCTATGCCGATCCATTCAACCGTAGATGCAAGAATAATCCCGTCAGCTTCTTTCAGACTTTGATGGAGGGTCACCAGAGAATTTTTCAATTCGTATAAGTTGTACCGTGTGACAGTTACATTAAGCTCCTTGAGGACTTCCTCCATTTTGTTTATAACATAAAGGGTAGGGTCGTCCAAAACTCCCCTTCCTCCGTAATACAGGTTTACTATCATTATTTGCTGTTATTCCTCGTTTCTACAGTTTCGTTTATCAGATTATAAATGGTTTCCACGGCGTTCATCGCACCGCTTCCTTCCATGGTTTTTTTATATTCTTCCATATGATCGTACACATGATTTACGGCTTTTAATATGGCTCCGGCTCCGAAGGGTCGTCCGGGATTTTCCTCGGATACCACATACGAAAATCCCTGTTTCTCAAACGACGCCGCATTCAATATCTGATCTCCCCTGCTGGCTGATGAAGGCAAGGGCACCAGAATATTCGGTTTGCGAAGCGCAAGGATTTCACAGATGGCATTTGCCCCTGCTCTTGATATAACAATATCCGCAGCTGCAAAAAGATGCCGCAAATCCCCTTTTACATATTCAAATTGCCTGTATCCGGCTATTCCTTCAAGAGCATTGTCTACCATATCTGCTCCGCAAATATGAATAACAGAAAATCTGTTCAAAAGTTCAGGCAACGCTTCCCTTACCGCTTCGTTTACGGAACGGGCTCCGGAGCTTCCGCCTATCACCATAATAACAGGCTTTTCGTTGGTAAATCCGCATATATTAAGCCCCTTTGCCCTGTCTCCCTGTAAGAGCTCTGCCCGGATGGGAGAACCGGTAAGGACAGCCTTTTCTTTTGGAAGATATTCCATGGTCTCGGGAAAGTTGCAGCATACCTTCTGCGCTTTGGGTATGGCTATTTTGTTTGAAAGACCCGGGGTAAGATCCGATTCATGTATGATAACGGGGATTTTAAGCGAACTTGCCGCAAGCACAACAGGCACGGCAACAAACCCTCCCTTGGAAAAAACCACATCCGGCCGGATTGTCTTTAACAATTTCCTCGCCTCGGATATACCTTTTAACACACGAAAAGGATCCGTAAGATTTTTCAAATCAAAATATCTTCGAAGCTTACCCGAAGAAATAGCAAAATATGCGATTTTCTGCTCTGTAATAAGCTCTCTTTCTATGCCGTTTACGGAGCCTATATATGCAACCTCGTATCCGCCCTCCAAAAGCAAGGGGAGAAGAGCTATATTCGGCGTTACGTGCCCTGCCGTGCCGCCCCCTGTAAGAATTATCTTTTTCTTTTTCATGCCTTTTTGCTCCTGAAATCCGAAATTATCTGGACTATGGCCGTAAGAACAAATCCGCTTACCAAGCCTCCCACATGGGCGCTGTTGTTTACTCCCGAAGAAGACATGCCCACATAAAGGCTAAGCAGAACAAAGAACAATATCCTTCCCGTGCTTATACCTCTGTATCTTCCTTTGTGGTAAACAACTTCAAACAGCACTCCTCCGACTACTCCGAATATGGCTCCCGAAGCACCGGCAGAAACCGAATAGTCCGATGTCAAAATCTCCACAGACATAGAAAGTATGTTACCTGCAAGCCCGCATAATATATATACTATGGTATACATAACTTTCCCCAGACTTCTTTCCAAAATATCTCCCAGGAAAAATAAAAGCAGGAGATTATTAAATATATGACTTGCATCAAAATGGAGAAATATCGCAGTAAAGAGGCGGTAATATTCTCCGTTTTCTATCACATAAGGAGTCCACAAAGCGCCGTGTTCAGCCATATATTCTCCGTTTGACGGCTCGCCGGTAACCAGCATAAAAAGAAAAATTATTATGTTTGTAATAATGATAAATTTCGTTACCGATAAGCGAGTGTCGATGAGCGCCCCGTTATTTTCCTCCATAAGTATACACCTAATCCGTTCTTAAAGAAATAGTTTCGCTCCTTTACTCTACCATATGACGGGGTAGGTGGCAAGTCAGATATAGCTATATTCCGCTTGCAATCGGCAAATCGCTCCTTTGTATCATAGTTGGTAAATTCAACTTTGTCCGGAGACATATATGCTGTAACGGAACAGTATGGCAATATTTCCTTCTCAAAGGATTCTTCCGACTGTGCTGTATTTATCGACTCTTTTTGTATTTTTATCCGTTCCTCTTCCCAAGCAGAAAGGGTAAACCCCTCACAATATGCGGCTTCATACAGCCCGTATGCAAACTCTACCGCTTCTTCATCACTGTGATCCAAATGCTCCAGGACATACTCCATAAGCCCCTGAAGAGATTCACGAAAAGACTCTTCTTTAAACGGAACATATACAAAAGCTGCCCTTAATGGCCTGCCATCGCCTGCTTCCGTAAAAATATTTCCCGGATCCAGGGATATTTTATCTGTGGAAATAAGGTATCTTACGTTATCTGATGCCATCTTTGATATAGCATGTATTATGGATTTTACCTCATTAAGACCCATTTGCTTTTGGGAAAACCGGTCACAGACAGATATCATGCCGGTAGTCCTGAATCTTAATGTCTCTTTCCCATCCATCATTACACGGGTCATATCGAGAATATATCCGGGTCTGTTCTTTTCTATCATAATTGCGCCCAAATCTTTTTCCGGATATTTTTCATAACCTTCAAGCTCTATTACCATAAAACTATCTTTTGCATTGTTTGAATATGTCGTCTTCATTTCGCAGCCTCCTTTATAACTTTTTTAGCAAGTCTGTACGTCCTTATAAAATCACAATGATATAAAACCGTTTTTTCATAATCCGCATCTATACTTCCATATTGCGGCCATCCCAAAGAATTAAACCACTTCGAAAACGGAACGTTTGCGCTTCCCCTGACAAAAGCGGATACCTTATATGTTCCCGTTTCAAGGTCTTCCGCAGCAGAAGCATCCAGCAGATATTGCAAGGATCTTCCCGCCAGAGAAGATTCCTCTTTATCTGTTCCGCCCGTCACCTTCCTGCTTTCTTTTAATTCAGCCAATTCCGCTGCGTGGTGCGCCGTATCCGAAACATTCATCCGGGCAACATCCCTGTCATAAAGCCACAATGCCGCAAAACCAACAAAAAGCATCATCGCCGTTACTATGGGAATAATAAAAGCCGCTTCTACCGTAAAACTTCCTTTCATAAAACCATCCTTCCAAACCCGAGCATTAATACATAACCCGCAAGCATAAACGGGACAAATGGGACTTCGTACCTTTTTGATTTTCGGGATACAACAACAAGCACAAGGCTGTATATTGCGCACATAAAAAGCGCACATACCAAAAGCTCTGCATTATTCCAAAATCCAAGGTAAATCCCTGTAAGCGCTATGACCAGACCATCTCCGGAGCCAATCTCTCCTTTGGTCAAAAAAGATATAACAAGAAATACCAACCCCGTAAGCGCTCCTCCTGCTGCCTGAAGCAAGGTCAATCCGCTCCCGGGAACAAAGCTTAAAAATGCAGCCGCCGAGAATATTACAATCCCGGGAACCGGTACGGTTCTGTTCTTAATATCCGTATAGGAAAAAAACGTCAGCATAAAAAGCACCGCAACATAAATTCCGCCTTGTATCACACCTTGCATCACTTTCCCCCTCCCGCACATTTCGAGCAGGCATGACGTCCTCCCACTTCGGATATCGGTACGCAATATATGGTACGTTTTAATCCGGAACAGGTAACGGATGTATGATAACTTTCGCCATATGTCGTTATATATACCGTTGCTGCGGGAGTCTTTTCGCACAAAGGACAAGCATAGTATATATGTCCGCCGCTATTTCTTAAGGAAGATATCCCCGCAAAGGGCACTGCCTGTATAGACGGATTAAGATATGCGCAGTTTCTGTCCTTGTGGTATGCCGTCCCCGTAGGAGTGATATATACCATTTCTTCGCCGCTGTCGGAATCACCTTCTGACGGATCATACCCCGTCCACTTCCGAACCCTTACAGACTCGCCTATTCTGACCGTCTCTGACCCCAAAAACAGTATGGGAAGATTTATGATGCAGCTCACATTCAGGTTAACATAATTCCCGTCATCCTCCGGGATGCATACTATCCCTGTCTTTCCCCCCACAACGTATCTTAATGCAGGTGAATCGGATACATTCATTGAAATCGCATCCAGACCGGAAATCTCCTCCAGACCGAATTTTGCAAGATCCGGGATGTTCTCTTCATTATCCGCAGCATGGGCAGACAATGCACTTACAGCTCCGGCATCATAAAGAGCGCATTTTATCTGACTGTCTAAAAGAACCAGATTAAACAAACCCATTACACCAAACATAAATGCTGTAAAAATAGGAAGAACAAGGGCTGCTTCCACAGTAAAAGAAGCGCTGATACCAAAAGAAGCTTCACGAATTTTTTTATAAAGAGGAGCAGGCAAAAACGCCTTCCGGCCGGCACAAGACATTCTGTTTTCCCCGGGCTTTGCTTTACCTTCTTCAGTAAGAGTGACTTGTATGAAATTTAATATTACTGCCGGGCACAGAATTAAGATAGCTTTAAGAAACTTAAATTCGCATTTGTCCACTTTTCTTATTTTCATTATTTCACCCCTTTCCAACTGCGTTCCCCATAAACGCCAAAGGTTAATAATGCGTGTTCATCCAGATCCGGGCCGGCAGACGTCTTTGCCTGCCCCTCTTTATTGATAATAAAAGCTTCCCTGCGCAGTGTACTCACTGCTGAAAGCCCCCATATCCTTAAATACATTTACAAATACATCACCTCCCGTAAAATCAGCTTCCCAGGATGCGCCGCCGATTACATGATCCAACATGAAATTCGAGCAATAGTCATATGTCCTTATATCCTGCTCAACCATATCCATCGTACGCATAACAAGAGTATTCCTCTCCTTAAGAGCCAGCAAAAGCTGCACATAGAGGGTGTAATCAAGTTTTATTGCATCTTCATCGCTTAAGGAATTCTTAATAAGAGAAACCTTTCCTCCCGAAAGAAGAGTCTTTACATCTTCAACGCTATCCTTAAATGCCCAGGCAGCTATGATTCCGTATTGGATTGCCGCTATAAGAGACGGCAATGCCAGCACACCCGCTATGGCAATGGCAATTATCCTTGCCTCATTAAGCTTTTCTTCATCTGTACAAAGATATGCAAAATTAAATCCCTCTCTCATAATAAGCAGCGCCTCTACGGTTTTTGCCAGATTTTCCCTGTCCGAAGCACATCCCGCAAAGCAGTACTCAAGCTCATAATCAAGCGCCGTGTTCCCTTTATCACTTACATAATCAGAAAGCTTCTCACTCATATATGCCTGAAAAAGCGCTCTCTGAAATGCAGATTTTGTCACAGAATAAGAATTCTTTGTGCCGGTATTATCCCCAACTTGAAGCTCCCTGTGACTTAAGATTTCCGACAGATCCGTTTTCTTCTCCGAAACATTCTCAACACCCACAAGAGCCAGTACTCCTTTGTCCTTCATGGCTTTTACGGTATCGATTATTCCTTTTTGTTCATCCGTAACTGCTTCAGCCGCTTCTTTTTCTTCTTCCGTAACTTCGCTTTCATCCTCGGAAACATAAGAAGATTCATCATTCAGACTCTCCCTGGCCTTTTCTGCTTCTTCGGAGGCACTCCGGGCTTCTTCGTCATATTCTTCCGACTTTTGTGACGCTTTTTTCAAAAGTGAGGTAAGTGCTTCGGCCGCTGCAGAGCTCTCCATATAATTTACAGTCTGATCATAGAACAAAGCGCCGCTTTCATCTGTCAAAAGCTCATATGATGATATTTCGACACCGGACAAAACCTGCGGAAACAGACTCACAGCATCCTGCTGCCCGGAAAGATTATCCGTAATGAATTTTTCCATCCTGTCAGCAGGTACACAAATATCAAAATTTGAAGCTCCGTAAGAAGCATCCAACCCGAAAATATCATAAATATCCAGAAGCTCTCTTTGATATTCCGCAAACACGGAGTCTGCTCCCGCCTGCGCCGCAAGATGAGCATCAAGTTTTGCGCCACGCACCCTTGCCCCTTCTAATAGCGTCAAAACCAGCGACAGCATAATCAAAAGGCAAAGAGCCATATAAACTGTTACGCTTCCTTTAAGATGCGCTTTTTTCTCTTCCTGCACGCAAACAAAAATCATACCTGTCCCGACTTGCTTTCGATGGTGTTAAAGATATTTCCCACAATAGACGTAAGCTGGCTTTTAAATATCAGCACAAGCCCGATAAGAACCACCAAAATCAATATAACTTCAACAACACCGACTCCGTCCTCTTCGGAAAAGAATCTTTCTATTTCGCTTCGAAAATACAACATTGTTTTATCTGCTAAATTTATCATTTTTATCCCCCTTTTCTTACATATTAAAGCCGATAAATCCGGGCATAACCACAATTACTATGGTTATAGCCAAAAGCAGTATCATGGGGAAAAGCATTTTCGTATCTGCCTCCTCCCCTTTTTTGCGGGCAAGATTCGCCCTTTCCTCAAACGCCTCCTTTGCACGTTCATCCATAAGGGGCACCATTCCTTCTGCCCCCAGCTTCATGTTGCTTGTTATCAATGACGAAAGTTTTCTGTACTGGGAAAGCGAACATTTTTCGCCATATTCATCTATGGCTCTGCTCTCCCCTATGCCGTCTCTCATGCGGTAGCAGCAGATAAGCATTTCCTCGTAAGCGTAACGTATTTCCCCTCCTTCCATTATTTCCTTCGAATAATTTTCTGCCATTTTTTCAAAGGCTTTTCGCACGCTCATGCCTGCTCCCATTAGCAAAGACAACTTTTCCACTATACCGGGATAATCTGTAAGAAGCTGATCTTTTCTCCTTTTACTTCGCCTGTTTAATTCCTCGAAAGATTCATAAAAGACAATTGCCGAGATTCCAATACCTAAAACAAGTATCTTAAGCCACAGAAAATCCGCCCTTTCATCCCATTTAATTTTTCCAAGAGATGTTTCTTCAGGCAAAATATATTCCGAATCGGATGCGCTTTCTTTATCAGCCGAATTAAGAGCATCCTCTATTGCCTTTTTTAAGCCTTCTTTCTCAGTCAAAATCGGCGGATATACCATGGCATAAAGCTGATAAATACGGGTTATGTCTTTGTAGGTCATTTGTGCATTTATGCTAAGCGGCGTTCCCTCCTGCGTCGTATTATCCTCTCTTATATTTCCGGAAGCATCGACCACCTTATAACTGTCAAATTCCCACTCCACCGAAACTTCTCCGTCTGCTGCGCTTTCGATGAGATTAAGTGGACTCCTCACTTCGTCAAGAGATTTATTTTCTCCGGGAAGTTTTTCATTAATTTCTGACATGGCAAGCTCAAACAAATCGTCGAGTTCTTCTCCCGAAATCTCCCTTTCCGAAACGTTTACATCCACATCCATCCCATCTGCATCGCCATTATCCGGTGTTGCATAAAGCTGCGCCGTGTAGCTGCCTTCTCCGAAATCATTTCTCAAAAGGCTGCCATTTTCCGTCAGCTTGTAAGTTCCCCTTTGCAGAATTCCGCAAAGCAGCGATAACACTCCAAACACAGCAACTAATTTAAGTACGCAAGCCAATCTTGCTATCCGTCCTTTACGGTGAATTTCTCCGGCATCATTTCTTGGATAAAGCTCTGAAATCGCTTTCCTTTGGGCGCTGTTATTCTGCATGAAAATCTTTTCCGCCGCCCTTCCCACAAAAGAATCAATTATTCTTTGTGCAGCTATTTCAAATATATCCCTTTTTTCCTTTTTCATAACCTCATCCCTATACCCGTATATCCGCGATTTTCCCGGAAATCTCACAGGCTCCCAAATATACCGCAAGGCAAACAGCCATTATCAATGTCCCTGCTGCGCTTTCATACAACGGATCCAGATATCCCGGCGAAAACACCTTTAGATAAAAACATATAGCCGGCGGGATAACTATCATGATAAGCTGTTCTAATTTCTTTCCCGCAAGAAGCGTCCTAATATTTCTTTCGGTTTGAATCTTTTCGGTAAGTCTGTCTGCGGAGGCAGCTAATATCTTTGACAGGTTTCCCCCGCTTCTTTTTGCATAACCGAAGACTTCTGCAAAATCCATTGCCTCTTCTATCCTCATCTGTGCGGCAAAATAATTTATCACATCTTCCATGCTCTCGTTGACATTTAAACGACGGCAGGCATTTTTCATACAAACCACGGTATATTCATCATCTCCATAGAGATTTGCCATCTCCTGCGTTGCTGACTTCCATGCATTTTCCGCCGAAAGCCCCGCAAATAAAGCAGATTTGAATACTAACAAACTCTCCCTGTACGAATCTCTTGCAGAATCCATGATTCTTCGGCGTATGGATCCGATTCTTTTTCTGTAATACAAAACTATCCCCGGTGACATCAAAAGTCCCGCCCATATTCTTCCAAAGAAAAGCCACCCGAAAACTGCAACGATAGCTGCGCCTTCGACAAAAATAAGAGCTTTTCTTTTTTTAGATACCGCAAAGCTTTTCTCTGTTTTTGATTTCTCCATGCTTTTTCCAGCTTTTGAATGCATCGTCGCCCTCCGTTTCGATTTTGTAAATCGGATTAAGCAAAAACCTTCCGTTTTCGCAGCCTAAAAGCTCATTAACTTCTACCAGTCTTCTTACGCCGTCTCTTCCCCTGGACAGATGAACCATAATATCTATCCCCGCAGCTATCTGCGATCGGATTGCCTCAACCGGCATGTCTGCCGCCATAAGAATCATAGTTTCAAGCCTTTTCAACATATCCCTGCACGAATTTGCATGTCCCGTACTCAGACTCCCGTCGTGACCGGAATTCATTGCACTTACCATGTCCAACGCCTCGGCTCCCCGGACCTCGCCTACGATTATTCTGTCGGGCCTCATCCTCAAGCTTGTCTTTATAAGATCCCGGATAGTGATGGCATTCTTTCCTTCGGTGTTCTCGTTCCTCGTTTCGAGTCTCACCAGATTTTTAATACCCTTAAGGTTCAGTTCAGCCGAATCTTCAATGGTAATTATTCTTTCCTGCGGCGGAATATATTTCGAAAGCGCATTCAAAAAAGTTGTTTTTCCGCTTGATGTACCGCCGCTTATAAATATATTTTCACCGGATTGCACCATCTGCTTCAAAAAAAGAGCAACTTCCTTCGACAGCGTTCCTTTCCCTATCAATTCTTCCATGGAAAAGGGATCTTTGGGAAACCTTCTTATGGTGACGATCGGTCCGTTTATGGCAATCGGCGGAAGCACCACGTTTACGCGCGAGCCGTCGGGAAGCCTGGTGTCCGCAATAGGTCTGGACTGATTCACCACCCTGTTGTTTCCCGACACTATCATCTGGATTACATCCTGCAGTCTTTCAGCAGACGAAAAGTGTCTTTCCCAGCGTGACAGGTACCCATTTCTTTCTACATATACGGTATCGGGGCCATTTATCATGACCTCGGAAACTGTCGGATCATCTATAAGCTCCTGGAGCACATCAAGCTTTCTAAGAGAGTTAAAAACCTCATCGCTTAAGGCGTGCTTTTCGCCCATATCCATTCCTGTATTTCTTCCGTAGGACAGAACATTCTGATCTACTATCTGTCTTACTTCTTCATCATCAGTCTCCCTTGACAGGTCAATTGATTCAAGCACGCGGCTTCTTATGATATCCCTGATAGTTTCCCCGTCAAAGGAGGGCTCCTGAGCACGAAAAATATCCTCTTCATGCCGGTTTTCGGCAAACATTTCATATAAACCTTCTCCTTCCCCCAAGGTTCTTTTTTTCTTTGAAAAAAATCCCTGCATTTATAATATTTTCTCCCTTATAAGGTCACCCATATCGCCCCAGAACCAGGACGAAATCAAATCTTCTCCGGCAAAAAGACCCGGTATTTCCCGTGCAGCTGTCCACTTGATTTTTTCCCCTAAATAATCAAGATTTCTAATCTTTAAATTCTTTTCAAAATGACTTCTCTGGGCACTTGCATACGAGCTGGTTCCGCACAGAGATATTATGCTTTCACTTTCCTTCAAAATTCCGTAAAACGCCGGATTTGCTGCCGAAATATCGGCAACTATATTCCTGAAACCTGATTTGCTTTTTATATTAACTATAAAATTTATCCACTCTTCTTTTGTAAAACCTGATATATCCACCGGATTCATAAATGGCGGAAGATATTGCAGTTGTTGTTCCCTATAGACCATACTTTGCAATAGCGGACCGAAAGACGTATTCTTTCGTCCTGTGAGAAATATCAGATCAGAAAGATCCCTTGAATATTCCTCACGAAATATTTTCAAAAAGCCTGCATTTTCCCGAAAATTAACATATAGTGTATTCCCTTCTTCACCAAGACAAACAGAAAGAGTAACTGCAACCGGTGTCTGTATGTCTGTCTGACCGGGACTGTAGACGCTTATCAACCGGGATGCAGCCTCATCGTCTTTTTTTAAAGCACCTCCTCCCGGATCGTAAAGCTCCATCACCTGACGTATCAAATCGTCTGCAGGCTGATATTTTTTTAAAACAGGATAATCGCCGTAATCATCTGCTGCGGTATCGGAAAGCCATATGACTTCCGGCGGTTTAACAATATTCATATCCCGCTTTATCCTTGTCCCCAAAAGCAGGATATCGGGTGGCTTTTCCCTGCAGCAGTTTAAAAGCTCATCCTCTTGGCAAAAGCCGGCTACGTCGGCTCCGACGCTTTTATTGTCACTTATAAAATTTGTCAGAGCCTTAACGTAGTCGACCGCTTCGTCGTAAACGGCTATACATATCTTTCTCATATTACCATCCTCTCCGGGCAATCCGCCTCTACTCAAACACCATAAGACATAAGCAGGATATAAACACCGGCACCGCAAAGGGTATCTTGGTGTATCCCTTGCCCTTTTCAATTTTTTTGCCGCCGAATGCGACACTGACGACTCCATACAAAGCAGTCATTAGAAAAGACAGCCACAGGATTAATGCCGCAGGGCAAATTCCCGTAAAACAGCTGACCATGGATATTAGCTTGATATCTCCCGCTCCGAGGATATGAGCGGAAAACAACAGAAAAAGAACGAGAACCGGCAGGATAAGATCCGTGAAGAACTGCATCATCTCCGTGCACCCTCCAGCGGTAATTCTCATGACAAATGCCAAAAGAATTCCGGAAAGGACAAGCCGGTTATCGATCTTCCGGTTCCTTACATCCATTATGGCGCCTGCCAAAAGGAAAGGAACAACGAAAACAAATCGATACAATCTGTATAAAGCCTCCTTCGTATTATCTTGCTAAACTTATACGACGAAGCTTGCCTGTCAACGACATAATGCCACATAAATTTTCAAAAGGTCAACAGGTTATTTTTTATTTTGTTCAGTTTGTGAAATTTAACCAATTTCTTTTTTGTCTACAAGCGTAAAAAATCCCGAGGACTATATTCCTCGGGCATAAATTTCACAAAAAGATTTTAAAAATAAATAATATTTCTTTAATATGGGGTTCATTTTTTGGACCGAAATTAATCAGATTTCTTTTAGAATTATATTTACATAATTTTCCCCAAAAATTATTTTCACACCAAAAATCCCCTTCCTCCGGCAGTTGTATCCGTCGTCTCTACCAGGGTGCCTTTTCCGTAGGTAAGACCCGCATAAACCTGCTCCGTATTTTGCATCATAGCTCCGGAATCATCTTCTTTTGCCACCTTCTCAAAGGTTTCCTTCAAAGCATTAATCATTTTCCGGATGCGGGGAATATCTGCTGTATCTTTCCTGATAATGACTTTCTCAAGCGCTCTGCTGATAAAATCATATATCTCAAAAAGTCCTTCGGATATCTCATATTGCATATCAAGTATATCCGTCAATTCATAGGATATACGCTGTGCGTTTCTTACGGCGGTTTTCATGGTCTCATAGTCGTCTTTATTGGCCTGTGCTTCGGCCAGATACGTATCCATAACTTCATAAAGAATGACTATTATCCCGCTCCTGTTGCTTTGGGTTATACGTAATGCAAAATCCTGTTTTTGTTTGTCGGTCATAAGATTTTCTCTCTTTCTGCGCCGATGGGGCTATGGCTTGCTCTCGTAAACTGCGTTTACCCGGCTACGACCTTTCTTAACGCAACATCTGAAGCGCCTGGTCGGGAAGCTCATTTGCCTGCGCAAGCACGGAAGTACCCGCCTGTACCAGTATTTGCATATTCGTAAATGTAGTCATTTCTTCTGCCATATCAACATCCATAATTCTGGAATATGCGCTGGTCATGGTCTCCTGTGTCGTATCAAGATTTGTCTTTGTGTGCTCCAGTCTGTTTTCTGCAGCACCTATAGTAGAGCGAACGGAATTTACATGAGCTATGGCTGTATCAAGAAGTGTGATAGCATAGCCAGCTCCCTGGCTGTTTTGTACGTTTATCTCATCTATTCCCAATACATGTGCGCTCATTTCCGGTATGTCTACGGTTATGGACTGATTCTCGCTGGCTCCTATCTGCAGGTAAAGGGCGCCCATATCCGTGGCATTTACCGTGACATCGCCGATGCTCTCAGCCTCTACTATCATCTCAAATCCATTCTCGCCGTGGATGGTAACTCTCTGACCGTTTGTAACATATGACTCCATTCCGGTAAATGACGACGTTGAATCCAGCGAAATCACCACATCCGTTCCCGTAGTCGTATAGGAATACTCATTTGACGCTGTCAATGTATCCTGCAATCCCAGGAATGTAGCCACGGACGCAGTCGAAGCCGAGATTTCAAGGGAAAGGGAATCCCCGTATACACAGGATTTAAATTCCAGACTGGAAGAGCCAAGGGTAAATGTGGACTCCGAAGACGTTACTTCCACACCTGCATATTCGCAGCCTTCCTTCAATGCATCCCATACATCCGAAGATGACATGCCTGACGTAAATGCTATTGATATTCCGTTAATGGTAAGGGTACCTTCGGGGACAGATGAAGTCGTATTATTTGTGCCGGTCACGGTTCCCCGGGATGCCGCTGCCTGCACAGTAAACACATACTCGCCCGCCGTTACGTTCTTTGTATCAATCACAGTGACGGAATTAGGATAAGTCGTATTGCTGGTAGTTGCGTAAGCTCTCGTATTAAGGGTTCCGTCAAAGAGAGAAAGTGTGTTGAACTCGGTATCTTTTGAAATGCGGTCTACCTCTTCTATAAGCTCATCCATCTCAAGCTGGATGTTTGCTCTGTCCGCAGGAGTCTGGGTATCGTTTGCAGCCTCTACCGAAAGCTCCCGCATACGCTGAAGCATGGATGTAAGCTCGCCCAAAGCGCCATCAGCTGTCTCCAGCACGGAAGTACCGTTCTGGGAATTTTTCTCGGCCTGCTCAAGGGCGCGAATCTGGCTGCGCATCTTGATGCCGATGGCCATACCCGTAGGGTCGTCCTCTGCTCTGTTTACCTTTAATCCTGAGGAAAGACGCTCTGTAGATGATGAGAGTCTTGCTTCGTTGAAAAGAAGATGATCGTTTGAGATCATTGCGGAAATATTATAATTAATTTTCATGGCACGGAATCCTTTCTGTGATTACATACTCTGTCAACGGACCTCCGTGTCCATAAAACTGCGTTCGTCATAATCCTTTATGACTTGCTGATTTTAATATCGGACAATTCGCTTTTTTCTTAACACCTGACGGCTGAAAATAAGCGAATTGCCCGGTTTTTCTGCCAATATATTACTGCGAAATCCGCATGACTGTGCTCAAAAATGCCTTTGACATGCCGTAAAGCACGGAAGTCTGGGATTCGTATTTTTCTGTGGTTTCGGCGGCGGTGCCCTGGCGAATCATGCTGTGAGTAACATCCCTCATTTGGAATGCAGTAAGAGACATGTTCTCCTGGAGCGCAAAATTAAGAGAAATCGCCTTATCTCTCACAGCCTCGATAGCAGAAATTGCCTGCTCAAATGCCTCCTGCCCCTCCATAAGGAAATCAAGACCCTGCTGTGTATCCGCAAGGATAAGTCCCTCTATCCTGTCGGAAAGATCGTTAAGCTCGGCCGCCACCTTGCCTATCGCATCATTTTCAAAGACAATATTTGCCCTGCCCTTATTCTCATCGCTGCGAACTATCTGCAGATGCACGGTACCATCCTGCCCCTCTACATTTACCGGAATCGCATATTGCTCATTACGAGCCATGCGGGCAGTAAGCTGAAGCTCGGTTCGCATAAGCTTAAGGTTTATAAGATCGTTTTCGGCGAGAGTGCTGTCAGGAGGAAGGGCGCTGCGTGCGGCGTTTTCCGCAGCCTCCGCCAGAGTCTGCTGAGCACGAGCCATCTCTTCGGGAGCCTTTGCGCTTTCGGAAAGCTTCTCCAAAATCTGTGCCTTCGCCTCATCCAAAGTCATTTCACCATCATCGGAGCCCGAAGCTTCACGCTCCACCTGCGGACGCATTCCGACGCTTCCGAAAACACCGTTCCTGTTGCCCAGCATATTGCGTCCCGCAATCATACTGTAATAAGTAACAGGCTCATCATTTGCCTGAAGAAGGCTTATAATATCGCTATCGGATATAACGGCTGCTCCCTCTCCGTCACCGGAAAGAACATCCTGAAGCCTTTCATACTGCCTTTCGGAATAATTCTCCTCCAGGGCGGCATCCTCGCCTATGCTTCGCATCCGTTCTGTCACCTGCTCCATAGTCATATCCGGCAGATTCTGTGTTGAAAGATCCGCCATTCGCTCCGGTCCTGCCAGCTCCTTTGCTTCTGTCGCCTGCTGCCTTATACGGGCAGCTTCGTTTGCGGCATATTCTTCAAGTGTATTGCCCGCATAGGCCGCCGTAATCTGCTCAAGGATTCCCGCTCCGCTAAAGCTAATCTCTTCAAGAGAGCCGAAGGAATCATCCACGTTGAAATCAAGCTTGCCTGAGGCTTTGCTGTTTTTAATAGCAGTAAGGAGATTTCGCATGGTAAGGGGCGCTCCCTGATTTACCAGGCTTCCCACTGCCGCACTGTCTGTCTTTTCTATCTGGTTAAACAGCCTGTAAATGCCGATGTATGAGGCGCGCTCTTCTTCTGTTATGGCGCTCTTTTGATCCAGCTTCCAAAGGAATTTGGCCATGGACTCGGTGTCATCCTCATCCCTTTCATTACGAATGCGGTCAATCTCATCGCTAAGGTCGGATATAGCCATATCCAGGGGATTTACGCCCTCCCGGATCATTTGAAGCACGGTCTGGGGCGTCATGCCGTTTATGACGTTTTGCACCTGTGCATCCGCCTGCTTCATGGTAGTTACGGATTCATATGTAATTTCCAGAGAATTATAAGCCAGAATACGGACAGCCCGCTGATTTTCCGTGGTGGGCTCCATGTCGATTTCCTCAAGAAGTTCATCCACATTGGAAAATGCCTTGCTTATGCTGTCCCCCAGATCACGGCGGGGCGCAGTCCAGAGTGTTTCGTACCT